>CAZEYS010000025.1:0-18072 GCA_964516095.1 uncultured Aquificales bacterium | reverse complement strand
TTTTATATTGTGAGCTTCATCTAAAATTACAACATCTATATCTTTAGAAAATTTTTCTAACGTTTCTTTATTTGTTTTGTATTCGTTTTTTAAAGTATCATAAGAAATAAGATAAACATGGGCCTGTGTATTAAAGAGTATCTTCCTAAGTTCCTTTTTTTCATTCAGTGTTAAAAAAATAAGTTCAGGTGCCCATTTAGAAAGATGTTCCTGCCATACAGATATTAAAGAGGATGGAACAACTACAACTGCTTTTTTAGCAACTGCTTTGATAAATAAAATTCTTAAAGCTGTAGTAGCTTGCACAGTTTTTCCAGTTCCCATCTGGTCAGCAAGCAGTGCAGATTTATGGGTTATTAAAAACTTTATTCCTTGTATCTGGTAGTCAAAGAGTTTTGAGGGAAAAGAAATATTTGCTGGTATATCAAAATCTATTTCTGGATTTAAAACAGGTGATATTATGTCGAATATAGATAGGTTTTTGTAACTTTTTTTGATTTCTTTTTTATTGTTTAGCTGTTTTTTTAAAGTTTTTAAATCAAATGTTTCATTGTTTGAGAATACTTTTCCCTTTATTTTATAATTAACTAAAGGTTTTACTAAGTTTTCAGATACTTTGGATGCTCTTTCATTAAAAAATATAGCAGTGTACTTTTCCGGGATATTTTTTAAAAGCATAATTTCACCTTTTTATTTTTGTTTTCGGAAAGAATGTTTTTAACTTAAACTTGAAAGTTCTTATTTGAAACCAGACTGAATTGCCTGCATTGTTTTTTCACTCTTAGACTGGGACTTTTGTTTTTGAGGAGCTTTATAATAGTTTGGTGGAGGGTTTTCATTTGCATTTATATAGTTAGGAGCATTTTTGGGATTTGCTTTGTAGTAATTTGGAACTGCTTTATAGTTGGCTTTGTAGTATTTTCTTTCATTTGTATAGCCTTTTTTAAGAATATAACCGAATAAGCCAACAAGTACCAAAAATCCAACTATTAAGCTGATATATAAAAGGATTTTTTTCATAATCTTATTTAATATAGACATAATAGCTATCTACTATTATCGTTTTTTTATAGTTTAGTTTTTATACTAAAAAATGGTTTAATTAAAATTAAAATTATAGTAAAATACTACTTTGTCAATTTTTTAACGGAGGAAAATAATGAGCAGTGCATTAATAAGAGAAATAGAAGAAAAGTACTTAGAAAACACTAAAGATTGGCCAGAATTCAGAGTTGGTGATACGGTAAGGGTTCACGTAAAGATAGAAGAAAGAGGGAAAGAAAGAATTCAGGTTTTTGAAGGGGTTGTTATATCTCTAAGAGGCAGTGGAACAGGCAAAACATTTACAGTAAGAAAAGTATCTTATGGAGTAGGAATTGAAAGAACATTTCCATGGGGCTGTCCTTCAGTAGCAAAAATAGAAGTTGTTAAAAGAGGTAAAGTTAGAAGAGCTAAACTCTACTATCTCAGAGAAAGAAAAGGTAAAGCAGCTAAAATCAGAGAAATCAAAGAATGGGAGCTTAAGAAAAGAGCTGCTGAATCTGCTGCAGCAAAAGAAAATAAATAAAATTTTATTTATGATAGAGATTGAAAAATCTTTATACAAAAAAGGTTTTAAATACATTGTAGGCATAGACGAAGCTGGTAGAGGGCCAATAGCTGGCCCTGTTGTTTCTTCTGCAGTTATATTCCCGCAGAATGTTGATATCTTTATAACCAAAGATTCTAAAAAACTTACCCCTAAACAAAGGGAAGAACTTTTTGATGAAATTAAGCAAAAAGCATTGGCTATAGGGATTGGGGTAGTTGATCCTTGTAAAATAGATGAGATAAACATCTATAATGCAACTAAACTTGCAATGGAAAGGGCATTATTAACATTAAAGCACAAGTATGATTACATAATAACTGATTATGTCAAATTTGACCCTTATCCCCATATTTCCCTAAAAAAAGCCGATGAGAAAAGTATTTCTGTTGCAGCGGCTTCTGTTATTGCCAAAGTTTATAGAGATAAAATAATGGAAGAGTTCTCAAAAATATATCCTCATTCTTTCGATAAACATAAGGGATACCCTACACCATTACACAAAGAAGAAATAAGAAAGTATGGGCTTACTCCTATTCACAGGAAAAGTTTTAAGGTAAGGCTATGAATAGAAAGGAAATTGGATTTCTAAACGAAAAAAAAGCCCAGCAAATAATCCAGGAAAAGGGATATGAAATTTTAGATACTAATTTTTCCTGTCCATATGGAGAAATAGATATTATTTGCAGAGATGGAGATTGTATAGTTTTTATAGAAGTAAGAAGTAAAAAAAATCCAAATTTCGGACTTCCTGAAGAAACAGTTACTCCTGTCAAGCAGAAAAAAATAGTAAAAACAGCTCAGTATTATTTAAGCATTAACAACGTGGATTTTGAACAAGTTAGGTTTGATGTTGTCTCCATACTGGGAAATAAAATAAAACATATAAAAAGCGCTTTCGAGGTTTAGATGGAAATAAACGCTTATTTAAAAAAGCAGGCAGAAGTATTTAATCAAAAATTGAAAAATCAGCTAAAAGAAGGAGTACCTTCCAAACTATTTGAAGCTATGAACTATAGTCTTAATGCTGGCGGGAAAAGGATAAGACCGATACTTATGTATGAAAGTGCACGTTTGTGTGGTCTTGAAGATACATCATCAATAGATGATATAGCCATAGCCATAGAAATGATACATACATATTCTCTTATACATGATGATTTACCGGCAATGGACAATGATGATTTACGAAGAGGAAAGCCAACATGTCATAAGGTATATGGAGAAGCAATTGCAATACTTGCAGGAGATGGCCTTTTGACTTATGCATTTGAAAAGATATCTTCAATAAAAACACTACAGCCGTCAATTCTACTAAAAGTTATAAATGTACTTTCCCATAACACAGGGATTTATGGAATGGTTGCAGGTCAGGCTGCAGATATTTTAGCTGAAAAAGAAAAAAATTTTACAGACATTAATTTTATTCATGAAAACAAGACATCAAAATTTTTAAGTGCCTGTTGTCAAATTGGAGCAATATGTGCTAAAGCAGATGAAAAACAACAAACAGCGTTAAAGAATTACGGACTTTATATAGGAATGGCTTTTCAAATATGGGATGATATTTTAGATGAGATTGGAGATGCAGAAAAACTCGGCAAAAACGTTCGAAAAGATAGAGAGAGTAATAAATTAACGTATCCTATTGTATATGGCATTGAAAAGTCAAAAGAAATAGCTCAAGATTATATAAACAAAGCCTTAAAAGAACTTGAAATTTTCCCAAACAGAAAAATTTTAGAAGAAATTGCAAAATTTATAATAAGTAGAGAGGTATAGATGGAGAAAGAGTTAAAGTACGGAGAAAAAGAAATAATTAACTCTAAATTAGAACAATGGCCAAATCCATACCCTGATAGGAACTATGTAATAGATATATCTTTTCCTGAATTTTCTTGTCTCTGTCCAAGGTCTGGCTATCCAGATTATGCCACAATAAAGATAAAGTATATACCAGATAAATATATAGTGGAACTTAAATCTTTGAAGCTTTACTTAAATAAATATAGAAATCAATATATATCCCATGAAGAAGCCACAAATAAAATATACGATGATCTTTTCAACCTTCTAAAACCAAGATTTTTAGAAGTTATTGGAGATTGGAACCCTCGAGGTAATGTCAAAACAATAATTAAAGTGTCTTCAGAGGATAACAGTTCTCAAAGTTAACCTTCTGTAAACTTGTGCTGTCTTTCCAGTTGAATTAGAATTATTAAGATAATGTGTTTTTTCTTATTTCAGGAGGTTAGCTTGAAAACAATAGATATAGGTATAGTTGGATATGGAACTGTTGGAAATGGAGTAGCTCAAATAATTGAGGAAAAAAAAGATATACTCAGTAAAAAAACAGGTATTAACTTAAACCTAAAAAAGGTATACACACGAAACTGGAATAAAAAATTTAAATATCCACTGCCGGAAGAAAAAAAGGCAAATTCTTTAGATGAAATACTGAATGATGACACTATTAAGATAGTTGTAGAACTTACAGGTGGTATAGATTTTCCGTATGAACTTGCCTTAAGAGCTATAGAAAAAGGAAAACATATAGTAACTGCAAACAAAGCTTTATTAGCTGAAAAAGGAAAAGATATATTTTTAAAGGCAGAAGAAAAGAACATAAGGATAGGGTTTGAAGCAGCTGTAGCAGGAGGTATTCCTATTATAAAAGCCTTAAGAGAAGGTTTAGTGGCAAATGAAATAAAAAAGATATATGGAATATTAAACGGTACCACCAACTATATATTAACATCGATGCTTAAGGAAGGAAAGAGTTTTAATGAAGCTCTAAAAGAAGCTCAGGAACTTGGATATGCAGAAGCAGACCCCACTCTTGATATAAATGGGACAGATGCAGCACATAAAATAGCTATACTTGCATCTTTATCCTATGGTGGTTTTCTTGATTTTTCAAAAGTGTATGTGGAAGGTATTGAAAATATAGATATAATGGATATAGAACTTGCAAAGGAACTCGGATATATCCTGAAATTACTTGCAATTGCAAAAACACATGACGGTCAGGTTGAAGTTAGGGTACATCCAACATTTTTACCTGAGGATAATCCTTTATCAAAGGTTGATGGTGTGTTTAACGCAGTTATGGTAGAAGGTGATAATGTTGGCGAAAGCATGTTTTACGGAAAAGGTGCAGGTAGTTTACCAACAGCAAGTGCTGTAGTAAGTGATATTGTAGATATCGCAAAATCCACATCCCTCTCACTTGGAAGAGAAATAGAAATTACGCCTTTGAACTGGGAACATAAAAACCTAAATTTAACTGAAGTTGAAGACTTTTTTACAAGATACTATGTTAGATTTACAGTGCCAGACACCACAGGAATACTTGCTAAAATAGCAGATATATTTGCAAAGTACAATATAAGCATTGCAGCTGTATTACAGAAAGAAAAGGTTTTAGAAAAATATAAAAGAGAAATAAAAGATAAAGCTGTGCCTCTGGTTATATTAACTCATACTGCTTCTGAAAAAAATCTTCAAATGGCAGTAAAAGAAATTGAAGAAAAAAATTTAACTTTAAATAGAACTATTATCATAAGAGTAGAAGATGAAGAGTACTAATTCTATACTTTCACACTTTTCAGAAGAAAAGAGAAAATTAGGATTAATTTTAGCTCCCTTACTATCAGTATTAACCTATCTTTTACCTCTATCACTTAACAGTAACGGAAAGATAACATTATCTATAATGGTTTTTTGTATGGTGTTTTGGTTACTGGAGGTTTTACCTCTTGGAATAACAGCAATACTGGGCGTTTCTATAGCTGTTATTTTAGGTGTTGTGTCTGTAAAAAAAGCATTTTTAAGTTTGGGTCATCCTGTAATTCTTCTCTTTATTGGTAGTTTTTTAATTGCACATTCCATGTCAAAGTATGGACTTGATAAAAGGATAGCCCTCAAGTTCTTATCTAAAGATATATTTTTAAAATCCCCTATAAGGATTATTATAGGTTTTACTCTTATATCTTTTTTCCTTTCAATGTGGATAAGTAATACTGCAACTACCGCAATGCTTCTTCCTCTTGCCCTTGGAATTATTAATCTTTTTAAAAAAGAAGGCATAAAGAATACAAAAAATTTTGGAATTTTCTTGCTCATATCTATTGCTTATACAGCATCAATCGGTGGAACTGCTACACTGATTGGTACACCAACAAACCTTGTAGGAGTAGGTTTCTTAAAAGAACTCGGATATGATATTGACTTTTTACAATGGTTTTTATTAGTGTCCCCCGTTTCTTTTATTATGTATTTTGTCCTGATTGTTTATATTAAATATAATATGCGAGGCTTTTCTTTCGATATAAATCAGGTTAAACAGATAATTTTAAATGAGAAGAAAAAACTTCCTAAAATGTCACAAGGAGAGAAAAACACTCTAAAAGTGTTTTTATTTGCAGTTATAATGTGGACTTTACCAGGTATTGCAAATTTACTTGGGAATAAAGAAGTTTATACTTTTCTAAAATCACATTTTCCAGAAGGTATTGTAGCTTTATTGGCAGGTATTATGCTATTTTTACTTCCTGTTAAGAAAAATACACCAACATTAACCTCCCAGGATTTGAGACAGATAGATTGGGATACTGTACTGTTATTCGCTGGCGGTATAGCACTTGGCAAAATAATGGTTCAGACAGGAGTTGCTAAGTATGTAGGTGAAACTATAGCGTCTTTTATTTCACCAGATATGGTATGGGTCTTTATATTCGTAGTTATACTGGCTATGGTATTTTTAACAGAAATAAGTTCAAACACTGCAACTGTTATAACATTTGTACCTATCCTAATTGGTACATTTCAAAGTTTACATATTGACATATTCTATCCAGTTATTGCTATAATAGTAGCTGCAAGTTTTGCTTTTATGCTTCCTATTGCTACCCCACCTAATGCAATTATTTACGGTAGTGGGTTGATAAAAATTTCAAAAATGGTAAAATTAGGTTTCTTTTTAAATATTATAGGTAGTGTTATATTAACACTTTTTACAATAATAAACATGGCGAGGTAAGTAAATGAACAAAACACAGTGGGAATTTTCAGCAGGAGGAGTTGTTTACAGAAGAAATGATGAAGGTAAATTAGAAATCCTATTAATTAGAACCAAAAGTAGATGGGGATTTCCAAAGGGAAATATAGAAAAAGGTGAACCTAAGGACCAGGCTGCATTAAGGGAAGTTAAAGAAGAAACCGGGGTTGACGCTGAGATTATAAGTTATTTAGGGGAAGTAGATTACTGGTACAGTTCAGGTACAGTAAGAATACATAAATTTGTTTACTACTATCTCATGAAATACAAAGGTGGAGAAATCGTTCCTCAGAAAGAGGAAATAGATGAAGCCAAATTTATACCTATAGAGGACGTTGAAAAAACTCTTTCATACCCTACTGATAAAGAAATCTTTGAGAGAGCTTTAAAGGAGTTGAAGAAGTTAGGTGAAATTTAATGTCCTATCTTCTCGCAAAACTATTTTTTTCAAGTGTCAAAAACTTACCACGAGATAAAAGTATAAAATTAGGGGAGCAGATAGGCTCCCTATTCTGGAAATTAGGTTATAGAAAAAAAGTCATAATAAAGAACCTGGATATAGCCTTTCCTGACAAACCATTAATATGGAAACATGAAACTGGAAAAAAGTCTTTAGAAAATATTGGTAGAGTATTAACTGAATTTCCTAAAATTCCATATTATGTTCAAAGCGGCGAAATTGAAAAAATTGTAGAAATCAAAAAAGGTGGTGAACTTTTAGAACCCACAAAAGATGGAAAAATACTTGTAACTGCACATATAGGAAACTGGGAACTTGCCGGTGCAGGCCTTGCTTATTATGTAGATGAATTTTTAGACCTTGCATATAGAATGAGTAACAAAAAGTTAAATGATTTGATAACAAGTATTAGAAAAAAAGCTGGTATAAATGTAATATTTCATGATCAGCCTTTAAAGGATTTTATAAAAGCTCTAAAAGAAGGTAAAATTATAACTTTTATGGTAGACCAGAACGCATTGAGACATAGAGGTGTATTTGTAGATTTTTTTGGATTTCCTGCTTCAACAGTTACTTTTCCAGCAAAACTGGCTCTTAAATATAAGAAAGAAATTATCTTTGGTTATAATTACTACGATCCTCTCTCGAAGAAAATATTTATAGAAGTAGAAAAAATAGATTTCAAAAAAACCGGAAATTTTGAACAAGATATAAAATCCTTAACTCAAATATACACTAAAAAAGTGGAAAATGCAGTGAAGAAACATCCAGAACAGTACTTTTGGGTACACAAAAGATGGAAAACAAGACCAGAAGGAGAACCTGAAAACGTTTACAACTGATAAAAATTTCATATCTTTTAGTTTAAAAATTCTTGTGGAGAGTTGAAAATAGTAAAGCTTAAAATAGTTGTATTTAGCTTTTTTATGACTGTAATACTATTAATAATAGGATATCTATTTTACATTTACTCTACATTACCAGATTTAAAAAAAATAGAAAATTTTCGGCCATTACAGGTCACAACTGTTTATGATTATAAGGGAAGGATTTTAACACAGTTTTACAAGCAAAAAAGAAAGTATGTACCTATTGACAAGATACCTGATTATGTTAAAAACGCATTTATTGCAGTGGAAGATAAGAGTTTTTATTCCAATATAGGAATAGACTTTGGTGCTATATTCAGAGCCTTTATAACAGACATTAAAGCTGGTAGGATAGTTGAAGGTGGTAGTACTATTTCCCAACAACTTGTCAAAAATCTGCTCTTAACCCCTGAAAGGAAGATAGATAGAAAGATTAAAGAGATTTTACTGGCTATAGAGTTAAATCGTGTTTATCCAAAAGATAAAATTTTAGAGATGTATTTGAATACAATTTATCTGGGACATGGAACTTATGGTGTACAAATGGCATCCCAGGTTTACTTTGGTAAAAACGTATGGGATTTATCTGTGTGTGAGGCAGCCGTCCTTGCAGGATTACCAAAGGCTCCAAGTGTATATGACCCCTATAAAAATTTAGAAGAAGCCACCCTTAGAAGAGATGTAGTTATCCAAAGAATGTTAGAAGAAGGGTATATAGATGAAAAAACAGCCATAGAATGTAAAAGTGAACCAATAATATTGGCAGGGGATAAAAAAGAGCAAAACCTGAAGGATTACTCTTCTGTAGCTATTAGAAACTGGTTCGTTTCCAAATTTGGATATAAAGCCTTGTACGAAGGTGGGTATAAAATATACACTACCATCGATAAAGATTTACAGATGAATGCTTCAGAAATAGTAAAAGATAAACTTGAAGAACTTCAGAAAGAATTTGGTATACAAAAACTAAAAAAACAAGAGATACAGTATCTTTTAGATAGATATAGAAAGCAAAAGTCAAAAAGGCTCTATCCAGGAAATATCTATATTGGCCTAATTTCTGGTATTTACAAAAATAAATATAAAGTTATGGTGAATGGTTTTGAAGGATACTTTTTCTATAAAAACTCCAAAAATTTAAAAAAAGGTACACCTGTATATATTCGTTATGAAGGAGGACAAAGGTTTAAATTTGTTCCATATTTAGAGGCTGCTCTAATTAGCATTGATAACAAAACAGGTGGTATAAGAGCCATAGTTGGAGGATATGATATAAAAAAATCCGAGTTTAATAGGGCTATTCAAAGTAAAAGACAAACAGGTTCTTCTTTTAAACCGATAGTTTATTTAGATGCACTTTTGAACGGTTATACTCAAATATCTATTTTAAAAGATGAACCAATTTCTTTCTGGGATACTGAAAAAAATAAAGAATGGATACCTAAAAATTACGAAAAAGAGTACTATGGAGATGTTACATTAAGATATGCCCTAATCCACAGTTTGAATGTGGCTTCAGTTTATCTTTACAATCAACTAAATCCAGAAGAAGTTATAGACCTTGCGTATAAACTTGGAATAAGAACCATATTAAAGCCTGTAAAATCGTTAGTTTTAGGTAGTATTGGTGTATCACCATTGGAAATGGCAGCTGTGTATTCAACTTTTGCAAACTATGGAAAAATATGTGAACCTTACTTAGTTTCAAAGATTATAGACAGTAAAGGAAACGTTATATATGAAAGAAAGCCTCAATGCACTCAGGTGGTTCCACAAGATGAAACAGCAGTTTTAGTTGATATTTTAAAAGGAGTTGTAAAGGAAGGAACAGGTAAAAAAGCACGTATACTTGGGTTTCCAGTTGCTGGAAAAACAGGAACCACTGATAATTATACAGATGCGTGGTTTGCAGGCTTTTCTCCTTACTATACTACTGTTGTATGGGTTGGATATGATTACAAGAAAAAAATTGGCTGGCATGCAACTGGTGCAAGAACTGCTTTACCTATATGGATTAATTATATGGCAACAGCCCATGCAAATATAGAAGATATGAAAGATTTTCCAACAACACCAAATACCGATTACTATCCTATAAACGAAAACACCCAGTCTATATCCAATGGAACCTGTGAGGAAGAAAAACTGTTATTTAAAATAGGAACAGAGCCAGAATATGATTGTTCAGGAAACTTTCTAATTTTCTTACCAGAAAAATTTAAAACTGATATTTTAAGCCAGAATATCCCAGCTTTAAAAAAGTTTAAAGCAAAAGCGATAGAAAAAGAGGGTAAAATAATAAATAATCAACCTGAAGATTTTATCTTTGATATTAAAGAGGTTAATTGAGATGAGTTATACATTTCCAGATGAAAAAGGATACTATGGAAGTTTTGGAGGGAAGTTTTTACCAGAAACACTTATTCCTGCCCTTGAAGAGCTGGAAGATAAGTATAAAAAGATAAGAAATGATGGAGACTTTCAAAGAGAGCTAATATACTACCTAAAAGAATATGCCGGAAGACCAACAACTTTGTATTATGCCCACAGACTTACAGAAGCTGTAGGTGGAGCAAAAATATACTTAAAAAGAGAGGATTTGCTTCATACTGGAGCACATAAAATTAATAACACTCTTGGACAAGTTTTGTTAACTAAACGCTTAGGAAAAAGAAGGATTATAGCAGAAACAGGTGCCGGCCAGCATGGTGTATCAACTGCAACGGCAGCTGCGTTATTTGGACTTGAGTGTACAGTTTACATGGGAGAAATAGATGCAGAAAGACAAGCTTTAAATGTTTTTAGAATGAAAATTTTAGGGGCCCAGGTAGAAGTTGTAAAATCAGGAAATCGGCTTTTAAAAGACGCTGTAAATGAAGCTCTAAGAGACTGGGTTACTAATGTAAGGACGACCCACTATGTCATAGGTTCGGCACTGGGACCTCACCCATTTCCAATGATAGTTAGAGATTTTCAATCTGTAATAGGAAAAGAAACTAAAGAGCAGATTATAGAAATAGAAGGAAAATTGCCTGATGCAGTTGTAGCCTGTGTAGGTGGAGGGAGTAACGCTATTGGTATGTTCTATCCTTTTATAGAAGATGAAAAAGTGGAACTAATTGGTGTAGAAGCTGAAGGATATGGTCTTGAAACAGGCCTGCATGCAGCCAGCATAAATGGTGGCAGTATAGGGGTTCTTCACGGTATGAAATCATACTTTATACAAAACCAATGGGGACAAATTGAAGATACCCATTCTATATCAGCAGGATTAGATTATCCGGGGGTTGGTCCAGAACACGCCCACCTCAAAGAAATAGGAAGAGCCTCGTATATAACTGCAACAGACGAGGAAGCCCTTGAAGGATTTTTACTTTTATCTCTCACAGAGGGTATAATACCAGCCTTAGAAAGTTCCCATGCTGTAATAAAAGGTGTTGAAAAGGCAAAAGAGTTGGGAGGAAAGGATAAAGTAGTAGTAATAAACCTTTCAGGCAGGGGAGACAAGGATGTCCAGCAGGTGAAAAACTTTTTTGATACAAATCCTGAAATATACCATAGGCTACTTGAAAAATTAAAAAGCAGATATAGAATATAATTTCCTTTTATGTTAAAATTTTAGAAATAAGTAACTGCCTAATCCTTTCTTACTTAGAAGAGAGATACAGGCAGTTGATGTTTTTAAAATTCTTATGTATCTTATAAATATAAGCGATAACCAAGGTGAAAGTTTTCCTACGAGAGAAGATAGGAAGGGAGAAGGAAAACTCCCACCAAAAAACCGTAGGGTTGGAACGACCCGAGCTAAAGCCTGTGGAGAGGGTAAAACCTCTGTGAAGCAGGAAGCTCTCAAATTTATTAGAGAGCAGTTCACCTTGCTATCTATCATTAGGAAAAGGAGGTCTTAAATATGTACGCTGTAGTAAAAACCGGTGGCAAGCAATACAGAGTAGAACCTGGAACAGTAATTAGAGTTGAAAAGTTAAATGTAGAAGAAGGACAAACTGTTGAATTGCCAGCTGTTTTAGTAAGAGATGACAATGGAAATATTAAAACCCAAGGAACAGTAAAAGCAGAAGTTCTAAAACACGGAAAACACAGAAAAGTGATTGTATTTAAATTCAAAAGAAAGAAAAATTACAAGAGATGGAACGGTCATAGACAACCGTTTACAGAAATAAAGATTACAGAAATTTCTTAATTAGGAGGAATAAAAATGGCATCAAAGGCAAGTGGTGGTTCAACACGTAACGGCCGTGATAGTAGATCAAAACGTTTAGGAGTAAAAAGATACGATGGACAAATTGTTAGAGCTGGTAATATTCTTGTTAGACAGAGAGGAACTAAAATATACCCAGGTAAAAACGTAGGACTTGGAAAAGACTATACATTGTTTGCCCTTGTAGATGGAAAGGTAAAATTTGAAACATCAAAAGGAAGAAAAGTAGTAAGCGTATATCCTGTATAAACAAACGAGGGGTTTTCAAGCCCCTTCTAATGTAAATTTTTTTGACTTATTAATCCTTATTACACTAAGAACTGTTCCAATCATCAGAGAAAAGGTTATTAAAGAACTTCCTCCATAACTTAAGAAAGGTAAAGTTATTCCAACAACAGGAGCCAGTCCAACTGTCATAGCAATATTTATAAAAGCCTGTGTTCCTATTAATCCTCCAATCCCATAGCATAAAAATTTACCAGCTTTATCTTTTACTTTACTACCTAAGTACAGAATTCTGTATGAAAGAAGCAGATAAACCAGAACTAAAATAGAAGATAGAACAAAACCAAATTCTTCACTTATAGTCGCAAATATGAAGTCTGTATGTTGTTCAGGTAAAAACATAAGTTTTGATTGGGTTCCATTTAAAAATCCTTTACCTGTTATTTGTCCAGAACCTACAGCTATTTGAGATTGAATAATATGATAGGCACTACCGTAAGGATCAGAGGAAGGATTAATAAAAGCTAAAATTCTTTTCTTTTGATAATCCTTAAGATGAGTCCATATTACAGGAGACAAGATTAATATTATAAATAAAGTGCTAAGTATATATTTTTTGTTTAGTCCTGCAAGGAATAGTATAAATACAACAGGTATCAAGATAGTAATAGCTGTACCAAGGTCAGGTTGTTTGAGGACAAGCACAAAAGGGATAAAAGCAACCAACAGAATTTTGATGCTATCTTTTAGAGATATTGGAATTTTTGTGTTGGAAATAATATAAGAAACAAAAAGTAATGTAAAATATTTTACAAACTCAGACGGCTGAATACTAAAAAATCCAAGATTTATCCATCTTTTTGCTCCTAAGACTACAACTCCAAAAAATTTAACGTAAATTAAAGACAAAATCCCGAGAATATAGAAAAAAACAGATAAGTTAACCAGTTTTTTATAGTCTATTAATGGTAAAAATATAATGATTATCAAACTTATGATAACAAATACGACCTGCTTTTTTATATAAACAGGAGACTGGTATATTGTGGCACTATATATTCCTATAAGGCTAACTGTAAGAAGAAAAATTACGTATAATAAAATCGGAATATCATAAGTCTGTAAAATCTTTTTTATCATTTAAACCTTACTTCAAAAACATTGTATTTATTCTCTGTGTAAACTTTAACTTTAAATCCATATTTTTTTGCGATTTCTTTTACAATTGCAAGACCAAGACCAGTTCCTTGTGTGGAACGTGATTCATCTGTTCTATAAAATCTATCAAATATTCTTTTTATCTGTTGTTCACTTAAAATCTGACCGGTATTTTTTATGGTCAGCGTTTTATTGGCAAAATTAATTATAATTTCACCGTTATTAATATTATACTTTATAGCATTTTCAATAAGATTGGAAATCATTCTCTTTACATCTTTATGACTGGCATTGATATAAAATTCATCTTTAATTTCCACTGTAAGATTTATATTCTTATTTTTAATTTTAGGTTCGAAATCTTGAATAATTTCTTCTAAAAGTTTTTTTAAGTTTATATTTTCTTTTTTATCTTCTTCCATACTGGATATAAACAGTAAGTCTTCTATCATTCTTTTCATGTAGTCTATATTTTTTTCCATAGCTTGGAGGTTTCTTTCTATGTTTTTAAAGTTTTTTAGTTTTATAAGCTGAAAGTTTGATGAGATAATGGATAAAGGCGTCTTTAGATCATGAGATGCATTTTGTATGAATTCTTCTTGTTTTTTCATAGATTCCTGTATTGGTTTTAATATGTATTTAGATAAATAAAAGGATAAAATTAGAATAAAAGAAGAAATACCAAAAAAAGTATAAAATAGAATTAGCTTTAGTTTGTACATATTTTGCAAAGTTTTGCTTAGGTCTTTTCCTACAAAAATATGATACTGGTCTAAATTTTTAGTTATAACAGTAGAAAACACAACATCTTTGTCAAAAACCTTAAAACCTGTAAAGTTTCCATTAAAGTTACAGAACTTATTTTTATAGTAAATCATTCCTGTTGAGTAGTTATAAACACACACGTAAATATCATTAGGAATTTGGATATTTTTATCAAAAAAGACTGAAGTATGAGAACTTTCAAGCTCTCTTGCTATTTCAAAAGCGGTACTTTTAAGCTTATCACTTATCTCATATACAAGCTGTTGTTTATAAAAATAGTAAACAGTTCCTGCAAATGTTGAAAGTATTATCGTTGCAATTATAGAAATAAAGAGTGTAATTTTTAATCGTGCCTTAGTAAACTGGTCAAACATTGCTATTCTATTTTATATCCAACAGAAGGTATGTTTTTAATCAAATCTTTATCATTTAAAAGTTTTCTCAGCAATTTTATATTGGCTCTTACTGTTTCTTTTGTAGGATAGTCGTTTATATCCCAGCATTTGTTCATCAGAGCTTCATAAGACACTATTTTTCCACGATTTAAAAGAAGTTGTTGAAGTATGCAGAATAGTTTTGGGGTAAGTTCTATCTTTTTATCATCTTTAAATACTGTTCTATTTTCTAAATCAAATTTAAAGTTTTTTATGCTTATAATGTTATTTTTTTCATATGAACTTCTTCTTATTAGTGCCTTTACACGGGCAATTAGTTCTTCCATATCAAAAGGCTTAGACAAATAATCATCTGCACCTAAGTTCAGTCCCTGTACTTTATCTTTAGTTGAGGATTTTGCAGTTAACATAAGAATTGGAGTGTATATATTTTTTTCTCTTACAATCTGGCAGACTTTGAAACCATCAATCTTAGGTAGCATTATATCAAGTATGATAATGTCATAATCATAGAGCTGTATATAATCTAAAGCTTCCTCACCGTCGAAAGCTGACTGGGTGAAAAATCCGTTTAACTCTAAAATTTCTTTTATCGTATAGTTTAAGTCTTTATTATCTTCAACTATAAGAGCTTTCATAACTTAATAATATAAACTTTTGCTGTGAAATTTCTATAAAAATTTTTCTTTTACATATTCCAATGCTTCCTGTTTTGTCTTTATTTTGTTGTCTAAATAAAGTTTTTTTACATGGTCTATTATTTGAGAAAATTCTTTAGATGGTTTTAGTCCAAGATTTATAAGATCTTTCCCTGTTAATATGTTTTTTTGGGATTTTTTCAATATTTCTATAATTTTTTCGGCTACATCAGGGGTGTAATAAGACGTTATAAAAACAATAGTTTCTTTATTTAGGCTAGACAAAATATTAAAAATATCACTATTTTTCTTTAGTTCAGGAATTTTATCTTTTACGCTAAAAAATTCTTCGAAAATTTTAAACTGATTGTGGAAAAAGTACTTTTCTAATACCTTATATGACACTTCAAGTGGTAGGTGTACCATTAAAGCTAAAAGATACAAAGAAGATTTGTTTAAACTGTAGTTGAAGGTTTCTTTAAAAAATAGGATATTTTCTCTAAGCCTTTCTAAAAGCTTTAATTTTTCTTCTGTCAGTTCAAAAAAAGGAATTATCTGGTGAAGTACTCTATATTCTGACATGAGCCTTAAAATTTCTACAACTTTACTTTCATTAAATGTAAGGTTTAATTCCAGATTTATCCTGCCTTCTGGTGCTGCATTTACTAAATTCTGATTTACAGCAACCTTTAAAAGCTTATCGGTTGCTTTCCCTAAAGTGAAATCAAACCTACCTGCAAACCTTAAAGCTCTGAGTATTCTTATAGGGTCTTCTATAAAACTTAACTGATGAAGAATTCTTATTTTTTTGTTTTTTATATCATTTATTCCTGTAAAATAATCTATCAACACACCAAAGCTGTCTTGGGTTATATCTATAGCCAGTGTATTTATAGTGAAGTCTCTTCTGTATAAATCTTCTCTTAAAGATGCTTTTTCTACTTTAGGATAAGCTCCTGGATGAGAGTACACTTCTTTTCTTGCTGTTGCAAAATCAATTTTTAAATTATTTATTTTTATTTGGGCTGTCATAAACTCTTCAAATTTGTTAAATTTCAGATTTTTCTTTTTTGAATACACTTTAGCAAGTTCTATTGCATCTCCCTCAACTATAATGTCTATATCTAAATTTTCTCTACCCATAATAATATCCCGTACTATCCCTCCAACAAGATAAGCTCTCATATTAAGGTCTCTTGCAGTTTTCCCTATCTCTTGCAGAAGGTTTTGTATATTTTTAGGAAAATAGTTTTCAAGTTTTGATTTTACATTTACCTGTTTTGGAATCAATCTTCTTCTGGATATAAAGATGTCCTCTTCTTTTTGAAATGCATCAAGATGTATTGAACCTATTAAAGATCTTTTTGTAACGTACCCGTATATTTTTCTTTTAGCCAAAACTGGAAAGATGTCCTGGGATGAATTTAAAGCTATTTTTTCAGCCTCATAAATAGGAGTATCAAGATTAAATGTATACAGATCCTCTATGGCAATATCTTTTAACTTTATATTTTTTAAATTAAGTCTCAGTGCATTTTTAATTGTCTTTGCTAAGACTATTCCTTTATAATTTCCTTCTTTATCTAATGTAAATATAAAATATTCTTTTATGTCTTTTAACTGCTTTATTTCCACATTTTCATCAAAGGCTGTGTAATCTTTTATGGCAAAGTCTTTTATAGTTTTGTTGATATAGATATTTTTTATAATAAGTGATTCAATTTCATTAGCTACTTCTTTATAATCAACATCTTTCAATGTCGCTGCTGCTGCTTTTTTATGACCACCTCCTCCAAAAAAGCTAAGAATACTTGCCACATCTATATCTTTTGAACGGGCGATAATAAATAGTTTTCTATTTGCAACTATAATAAGAAAAAATGCATTCAAATTATTTAACTCTTTCAGCTGATTTAAGTAGTTGGAAATATCTGGGATATACTCTTTACAAAATATCGTTGATATTCCTATTTTTTTATCTTTTATAAATAAAATTTGTAGATTTTTTACAGCCTGTTCCAGTATCTTTAAAGTTTTTTCATCAATTTTTTTAGATAGTATCTGATTTAAAGCATCAAAATTCACACCACTTTTTATAAGAAATGCAGCAGATTTTAAATCTTCTTCAGTTGTGTTGTCATAAGTAAATGAGCCTGTATCTTCATAAATGCCTAGGGCTAATATTGTTGCATCATCTTTGTCTATGGGTATTTTTTTTCTTTTAATTTTTTTTATAAAATATGTAGTGCATGCTCCATAATTAACAGATATCTTTTTAATATTTTTACCTTTTAGTGAGTTTAAGTTTTCATGGTGATCTATAACAACGATTTTTGCTACAGATTTAAGACCTGCTTCCTGTAGTATTTGAGTTATTTTTTTAGATGAAGATGTATCAACAATAAAAACTTTAGTTACATCTTTCAACTTCTCTTTTTTTAGGATCTTTTCTTTGAATTTTTTAGCGTATAGCTGCAAGGTTAGTTTTACAGAAGCAGAATAAGAGTTTGGTAAAAAGATATAAGTATCCTTTTCTAAAAGGGTTAAAGCATATGCTGAAGATAAACTGTCTAAATCACTTCCTTCTGTTAAGAGTACAACTTGCAAAATAAAACCTCTTAATATATAATATTTTCTCTAATTGCCCAGGTGGCGGAATTGGCAGACGCGCTGTCTTGAGGGGACAGTGCCCTTAA
>CAZEYS010000024.1:0-22213 GCA_964516095.1 uncultured Aquificales bacterium | reverse complement strand
TTTTAAAAAAAGATTAGGCTATAATCCATTTTTTATAGTTGGTACAGATGCATTTTTAACTCTTCATTTATGGAAAGAACCTGTAAAACTTTTAAAAAATACAAATTTTATAGTAGTTGGAAGAGGTAATGATACATTTTATAACGTAAAAGATTACATAGACGAGTACTTCCCATTTGTAAAAATAAAAAAGGACTGTCAAATAGATAAAAGTGGAGCGTTTGTTTATTTTTATGACTGCAGGAAAATAGATGTATCCTCTACTGAGATACGTTATAGAGTAAAAGAAAATAAAAGTATAAAATATCTTGTCTTGAAAGAAGTGGAAGAATATATTTTAAAAAATAATCTTTACAGAAGTTAGAGGTGTAAACAGATGGGAATAGGTTTTGAAGTTGATATTCAGGAAAAGACAAGTTCAAATCTGAACTTACCTGCAAAGGTAGTTTTATACGATGATGACTGGCATACATTTGATGAAGTAATAAATCAATTAATGAAAGCCCTTGGATGCGATTACGCTACAGCAGAAAGATATACAATGGAAGTACATACTAAAGGAAAAGCAACAGTTTTTGAAGGTGATTTAAATGAAGCTCTCAAAGTGGCTAACATATTGGAAGAAATTGACCTATCAGTTGAGGTTTTTATTTAGCCTAATAAATTACAAATCTTTTGATAATCTTCAAAAGTGTCTACGCCAATAGTGTTCTTTGAAGCTTTTATCATTTTTATCCTATAACCGTGATAAAGCAGTCTAAGTTGCTCTAATTTTTCTGCTTCTTCTAACGGGGGAGGAGTTAAATTATAGGCAAAATCCAGTAAAACATCCCTTCTATAGCCATAAACTCCTATATGTTTATTTATAAGGCTATTTTTCTTTAAAAAAGAAAAGTTATCATCCCGTGAAAATGGTATACGGCTCCGTGAAAAGTAAATAGCATAAGAGTTTTTATCTAAAACTACTTTCACAACATTTGGATTTTCATATTCCTGAATACTATTAATAGGATAGTAAAGGGATACAACGTTATCTTCTTCAAGTTTTTTCAATATAGTCTGAATATCATCAGGAGAAATAAGAGGCTCATCTCCCTGGACATTCACTATAGTGGATATTTCAGGTCTTTTTTTAACTACATAAGCAATTCTATCACTACCGCTATTTAGATTTGAAGGCGTTATCTCAACATCTATATTTAAATCTTTAATGGCATCTCTAATTTTAGTAGAATCAGTTGCTACAATGACTTTTACGTTTTTAACCTTTAAACAGTTTTCAACAGTCCATCTTATTAAAGGTTTTCCACATATTTCGAGAAGCATTTTATTTTTAAGTCTTGTGGAACCTTCTCGAGCAGGTATTATTACAGCCTTCATTTTAGAACTTTTTTGGTCTTTATATAAAAAATATACAGGTCTAATTCTGACAGTGTTAATCCCATATCTTGGGCTATTTTAGAAAGAGCCTCTTCAGCTTCTATATAAACTTTTTTTGTTATAGTCTTTCGTGGTTTTACAAGTCCTTTTTCAAATAAAAATCTGGATATATGTCTGTCTATTATCGCCACATCGTCAAATCCTATGTTTCTCAAAAAATGGCTGGCTTCTTTATAACCATAGCCATATATCTCTTTTACCAGTTTTTCTCTCGCAGATTTACCGTTTTCATATCTGGCAGCTTCAAGTAGTAGTTCTTCTTTTTCTCTTAGTTTTACTATCCTTTCTGCCCTCTGGTAAGCAAATCTGTGGCCAAAACTTTTGATTTTTTCGTAAAGGTCTTCAAGAGGAAGTTTTTTAAAGCCATCAATCCCAATATTTTTTTGAATTTTTATCCCAAGTGCAGCAGAAGAGTTAGCTGTTAGAATACAAAAAGAAGCTTCTGAAAAGATGTCAGCTTCGTAAGGGTCTATATCTAAAAATGGCCTAAAATCAAAAACAGTTAAATTTTCTTTTTTTAGATTTTTAAACTGGGAAATTCTTTCATTAACATACTTTTCAACTTCTGAAATAGCCTTTTGTATTTCTTCTTTTGCTGGTATCACGTGTTTTTACCTATTAAGTTATATCCATTTTGGAATATACCATCTTTATCTACAAAGATATTATGTATAATCTTTTTTTTGTTAAATACAACCTTTTTGTTTTTATAGTAAATTACAATGTTATCTGCATTTCCTATAGTAATAAAATGTATTTTCTTTTTAAAATTAAGTTTTACCTTTTTGTTTGTACTTAAGTTGATAACTCTATCTGTACCATCTACATTTGCACTTAACCATGCATTATTCTTAGCAACTATAAATATGTTCTGATTTGTATTTAAAGATGAATTGCTACTTTCCTTTTCCGTGGGAATGGTATTCTTAATAGTAAAATCATAACTGTAGTTCTCAATATTGATATCCGTATTTTCTGGCAAGCTCTTTTTAGTTATTTTTATGAGATAAAATGACGAAAATATCAACAGAAACAAAAAGGATAGTTTAAATATGTTTATAATCTTCTCTTTAAATATATCTATAAAGCCTTCTTTTTCATCATCTCTATTTTCAGCTACGGTAGTCGGTTTTTCAGTAATCTCTGGCCTCTTCTCAAGTTTATCTGTTGGAAGTCCGATTTCTTTACAGACATTTTTGAGCAAAAAATATCCATAAGTTTTGTTTTCTTCTAAGAAATCAGTATTGTTTTCTAATTCATACAATTTATGCTTTGTAACTTTTAACTTTTTACTTAACTCCTCTAATGAAATATTTTTTTCTTCTCGTGTCTTTTTTAAAAGCTCTTGAATTTCATTAAAGTTCAAGTATCAAAGCTCCGTAAGTTGCCCTTCTTTAATATACTTTACAAGTATGTTCCATGCGTCTTTATTTAAGACTAATTTTTGACCATCTTCTTCAAAAACAACTTCATATTCACCATTTTCATTTTTTCTGATTTCGATATCAGGACAACATGAAGCAGAAGAACATAGAGTTAATCTTTTAATTTTTTCCATTTTTCTTTCCCTCTTGTTATAAGAAGTTTGTTTATATTAAGTATAAAACTTAAAAAATTTTTTAGCAAATTTATGGTGCGAGCGGAGGGAGTTGAACCCTCACGGCCTTGCGGCCACGGGATCCTAAGTCCCGCGCGTCTGCCAATTCCGCCACGCTCGCAAGTGAAATGAAATTATAGCATAATTTATTATAAACGAGAAATTTTGCAATTTAAATAGGATAAAATAATATATCAATTTCTATATTTAATGCCAGGAGGATATATGTCGGATAGACTTAAATACATCAGAAACTTTTCCATAATAGCTCATGTTGACCATGGAAAGTCTACTTTAGCTGATAGATTAATGGAGTTTTGTGGAGCTGTTGAAGAAAGAGAAAAAAAAGAGCAACTTTTAGATAGCCTTGATATAGAAAGAGAAAGAGGAATAACTATAAAACTTCAGGCTGTTAGATTAAATTACAAGGCAAAAGACGGAAATACTTACACACTTCACCTTATTGATACTCCAGGACACGTTGATTTCGGATATGAAGTTTCCCGTTCTTTAGCAGCCTGTGAAGGGGCTCTTCTTTTAATTGATGCAACTCAAGGGATAGAAGCTCAGACACTTGCAACTTTCTGGCAAGCTTTAAACTTAGATTTAGAGATAATTCCAGTAATTAATAAAATAGATTTACCGTCAGCTGATGTAGATAGAATAAAAAGACAGATAGAAGAAGTTTTAGGCCTTGACCCTGAGGAAGCCATTTTAGCTTCTGGAAAAGCAGGAATAGGAATAGAAGAGATTCTGGAAGCTATTGTAAATAAAATTCCACCTCCTAAAGGAGATGAAAACAAACCTTTAAAAGCATTAATTTTTGATTCTTACTACGATCCTTATCGAGGAGCAGTTGCATTTGTAAGAATTGTCGACGGACAGGTAAAGAAGGGAACAAAAATAAGACTTATGTCTACAGGAAAAGAGTTTGAAGTTACTGAAGTTGGTGCTCAGACACCTAAAATGACAGCATTAGATGAACTAAAGGCTGGAGATGTTGGATATATTGCAGCTTCTATAAAAGATGTTAGAGATATTAGAGTTGGAGATACTATTACTGATGCTAAAAATCCATCCCCGGAGCCTATTCCAGGATTTAGACCTGCAAAACCTATGGTATACGCAGGATTATATCCTACTGGTTCAACTACATTTGAAGATATGAGAGACGCATTGGAAAAGTATTCTATCAATGATGCAGCACTAACCTACGAAATAGAAAGCTCTCCTGCTTTAGGATTAGGATTTAGATGTGGATTTTTAGGACTTTTACATATGGAGATTGTTCAAGAAAGACTTGAAAGGGAGTATGGTATAGAGCTTATAACTACTGCTCCAAATGTTATTTATAAAGTTAGACTTAAAAATGGTGAAGAGATTGAAATTAGAAACCCATCTCAACTGCCTGAACCAACAAAGATAGATGCAATTTTAGAACCTTACATAGAGGCTAGTATAATAACTCCGTCAGAATACATAGGAGCTATTATGCAACTTGTTCAAGAAAAAAGAGGAATTCAGAAAGGCTTTGAGTATCTGGATAAAAACACAGCCTTATTAAGATATGAAATTCCAATGGCTGAAGTTCTATTTGATTCCCATGACAAACTAAAAACTGCAACAAAAGGTTATGCTTCTTTTGATTATGAATTCATTGGTTATAGAGAAGGTGATTTAGTGAAGATGAACATACTTATAAATGGAGAAGTTGTAGATGCTCTTTCTTTTATTGTACACAGAGATAAAGCTTACCGAATTGGAAGAAATATTGTAGATAAAATGAAAGAGGTAATACCAAGACAGCTATTTGAAGTTAGAATTCAGGCTGTTATCGGTTCAAAAGTTATAGCTTCTGCTAAAATTGCACCTTTAAGAAGGGATGTTTTAGCAAAATGTTATGGAGGAGATGTTACAAGAAAGAAAAAACTACTTGAGAAACAAAAAGAAGGTAAAAAAAGAATGAAGCAGTTTGGTAAAGTAGAACTTCCACAGGAAGCATTCTTAAGTATACTAAAGGCAGAATGATAAAGTTAGATAACATAGATTTAAAAATAATAGATATTTCAGGGAAAAAAACAGTTTCAGGAGAAGAACTATCTAAAGAATTTTGTGTTTCTCGAACTGCCATTTGGAAAAGGATAAAGAAATTAGAAAATATAGGGTATAAGTTCAGCCATTCAAAAGAAGGATATAAACTTCTTAAAAGGACACAGCTGCTGCTGGAAAATGAGATAAAGCCCTTATTAAAAACAAACACAATTGGCCAGAATTATATCTTTTTTAAAGAAATAGACTCAACAAATACATATTCAAAATCTACTGATTTGCCTCATGGAACTGTTGTTGTTGCAGAAAATCAAACTAAGGGAAAAGGTAGAAAAGGGAGAAAGTGGCTGTCAACAAGTCAAAAAGGTCTTTATTTTTCTATAACTTTAAAACCTAACATTCAGATAAACGAGTTAATGAAATTTTCTCTTATCTTTCCTCTTGCTTTACAGAAAACACTAAAAGAGTATGGATTTAATACAAAAATAAAGTGGCCAAATGATATTTACCTGAATAATAAAAAGCTGGCAGGTATATTATTAGAGACTGACATTGAAGGAAGTGAAATTAAAAAGATAGTTGTAGGAATTGGAATAAATATAAACCATTCAGAAAATGATTTACAAGAGGTAAAAGATATAGCAACATCTTTAAAAATTGAAAGTGGTAAATCTATAAATAGGAAAAAACTCTTTGCAGACCTTCTATATAATATAGAAAAGTTATATTTAGATTACATTTCTAAAAATTTAGATGTTTTAAAAGAAGTAGAAAAAAATCTTTTGTGGAAAAACGAAAAAGTAATTTTAATTGACGGTGATAATCGTTATGAAGGAGTTTTAGCTGGATTGAACTTACAAGGAGGTCTTCAGATTTTATTAAATGGCAAAATTATAGATTTTTATTCAGGAGACCTTTCTCTCAGGCGTATTTAGATATATTTCCATCTGGATTTGGAGGTGGAGTTTGTTTTATAAGGTCATTGTTGCTCATATCTGTCTGCATGTTTTGAACAGGTAACATTTGAATCATCTGTTCTACCAGCTGTTTCTGCAAATCCATTATATCTTTATAAAGATAAACCTGAACATCGTTTTTTACATTCATATTTATACCTCTGCTTTGTACTACTGTATTATTATAATAAGCAAATAAAAATTTTATGCAACATCTACACAACCCTATTTCTATCTATATTCTGTAGAAAAGATTCTATGTTCTCGACAATTTCATTGAATAATCTTTGACGTGCTTCTATACTGGTCCACGCAATATGTGGGGTAATTAAAAGTTTTTCCTTATTTTTGATATTTAAAAGAGGATTGTCTGCCTGTATAGGCTCTTTTTCAAGTACATCAAGACCTGCCGCTGCAATTAGGTTTTCATCTAAGGCTCTTGCAAGGTCATTTTCATCAACAATGGAGCCTCTTCCAAGGTTTAGTAAAATTGCATTGTTTTTCATTAATTTCAGCTGAGGGTATTTAATGAGACCTTTTGTTCTCTCATTTAATGGAGCGTGAATAGAAACTATATCTGAAGTTTCCAGTAGTTCTTCCAAAGATACTTGTTTGTAATTCTCTTTTCTTTTTATACCAGAGGTAGAAAAATATACAACTTCAGCACCGAATGAAGTGGCTACTTGGGCAACTCTTCTTCCTATTGTTCCAAGTCCAATAATCCCCCATCTTTTTCCGTTTATTTCCCAAAAAGGTTTCCCTATATGTGTAAATATATCACTCTTAGAGTACTCTCCAGATTTAACATAATCATCGTAATATCTTAAATGCTCTAATAAATAGAACAACATTGCAAATGTATGTTGAACCACACTTTCAGTTGAGTAGCCTGCAACATTTCTAACTTGGATAGATTTTTGTTTTGCATATTCAATATCTATATTGTTATAACCGGTTGCAGCCTCGCATATGAGTTTTAATTTAGGAGCATTATCTATAACCTTTTTATCTATTACAACCTTATTTGTTATGATTATATCGGCATCTTTTACTCTTTCTATTACTTCATCTGGCTTAGTTGTAGGATATATCTCAACTTCTCCAAATTTATTTAGTTTTGATAAGTCTATATCATTTCCAAGTGTTTTTGCATCTAAGAATACTATTTTCATTTTTAGCTCCTCTTTAGCATTTCTTCAAGTAGGGAAATTTCTACCTTATCTTTTATGTTTTTTAACGAGCTTATAAAGTATTTTTTGGCCTCTTTCTGTATTTGGTCTAAACTGCCTTTGAACACTTTCACTGTTCGTCCGTCATCTATAGTTAACTGATACTCGTTGGATATAACATCCATTTCTAATTTTAACATTATACCTGTATCTGTTTCTATTTTTTGAAGTATTTTTTTCATTTTATTACTCCTTTAAGGGTTTTAATAAAATCTTTTATTTCCTCGTAAGTGTGGGAATAACTTACAGTTATTCTTAGCCGGCTTTCTCCTTTAGGTACTGTTGGAGGTCTTATTGCCTGTACAAAGTATCCATGTTCCAGCAGTTTATCTCTAAGATAGAGAGCTTTCTCTTCTGTTTTCGTTATAATTGAAATTATAGGTACTCCATAATATTTAACTTTTAATGGAATATCTTTTATATTTTCGTATAAAAATTTTGCCTTTTCTAAAAGCTCTTTTGTCATATTCGGATTTTTTTCTATAATTTCTAAGTTTTTCAAGGATACAAAATTTTGCATATCTGATAATGCAGTTGTAAAAATTACAGTTCTCATTTTATTTATAAGATATTCAACTAATAAATTTGTTCCACATATAAATGCTCCATAGCTGCCGATGGCTTTGGATAATGTTCCCATCTGTATGATATTTTCATCTGGGTTTAGGCCAAAATGGAATAAACTTCCTCTACCATCTCCAATTACTCCAGTTGCATGGGCATCATCAATAATAAGAACTGCATTATATTTTTTCGCCAAGGTGTACAATCTATCTATAGGTGCAATGTCCCCTTCCATACTAAATACACCGTCTGTAACTATAAAAATACGACCTTTAGTAGGGTTTATATCTTTTATTTTTTTTTCTAAATCTACTATATCACAGTGTTTATAAATTACTCTTTTAGCTTTTGATAATCTTATACCATCTATTATTGAAGCATGATTGAGTTCATCACTGAATATAACATCATCTGGTTTTGTTAGGGCTGCTATTAAACCTACATTTGCCAAATATCCGCTTCCAACTACCAAACAATCTTCAGTTTTTTTGAATTTTGCAAGTTTTTTTTCTAAATTCTGCTGGATAGTTGTGTAACCGCTGATATGTGTTGAGGCTCCACTTCCAAGAGATAAATTTTTTATATTTTCACATAAAAGTTTTTTTATATACTGATTATTTCTTAGACCAAGATAATCATTTGAAGAAAAATTTATAATATTTTCACTTAAAGTCTCTCTTTTTCGATACAGATTTTTCCTTTTTAGTTCATCTATCTCGTTTTTTAAAAAATCACTAAATTTCAAAGCTTTATTGCCCGATTTTGATTATTGTGTTAGCATTAATATTAAGCGAAGGGGAGAGGTTTGTTTTATGGCAAACACTATATTAAACATAAAAAGAAATTTATTTGCCTTTTATATAATTTCAGTTATATCCCTTTTTGTATTTTCTATTATACACTATTTTCTTGGAGATTTGCATAAATATATCTTTTCTTTTGTAGTTGCTTTCTTGGGTTTTACTTTTGCATTGGTGTATTTTCTAAAAACCAAAAATTACGAAAAAAGCCTTATTATAAATTTTATATTTGGAGCTATTATTGCTTATACAGCTTTTGTCAATGGGGGTATAGATAAAACAGGTTTTATGTGGTCAATTATATGGGTCTCATTGGTTTACCTTTTACTCCCTTTGAAAGAATCCAATATTCTATCAGCCATATATGTGTCTATTTTGGGAATTACAGTTCTTTTACATTTAACTCACATTATTAATTTACCTTATAACTATTTTGCATATTTAACAATTTTTACAGGACTATTTATTATTATATATGTAGGAAACTCTGTAATAAAAGATGTGACTAATACTTTAATATACTTAGACAAAGTAGCCTTTTACGACAGTCTCACCAGAGTTTATAACAGAAGAAAGCTATTGCAGCTACTTCAAGCAGAACTCAAAAGAGTAAAAAGATATGGAAGACCTTTGTCTATACTTCTGTTAGATATAGATGATTTTAAAAAAATAAATGATACATATGGACATAACTTCGGAGATACTGTTTTGAAAGATTTTGCAAGAATTTTAAGACAAGTAACACGAGAAACCGATTATGTTGGAAGATGGGGAGGAGAAGAATTTCTAATAATCTTACCTGAAACAACTAAAGAGGAAGCTTTTAAAGTGGCTGAAAAAATAAGAAAACATATAGAAGATTATTTTGAGGAAAATTATGGAAAGAAGATAACTGTTTCTATTGGCTTAACAGAGATAAGACATTTTGATGATACAATCTTACTCAAAATAATAGACATGGCTGATAAAGCCCTTTATAAAGCCAAAAAAGATGGGAAAAATAGAGTTGTTATAAGTTAGTAAAATGGGAGCATAAAGCTCCCGCTATAACTTAATTATTCTATCCCTTTCATTTGTAAGTATTCTTTTATTTCGTGAAGCAGTTCAGCAGGTGTTCTGATAGGATAGGATATTTCTCTTACAACATCTGTTGCTGGTAGGCCTTTAATATCTATACCTTTTAATTTTTCAGCTAATATATCAGAATTCATTATTGGGTATTTAACACCTTTTAATCTTTTAAGGACAGCATAAGCCCATGGAACTTCACAAACTTGAGCAACTTTTGCACCAGTTGCTGCACAAAATTCAAGCAGTACTTGAGCATCCTGTCCTTCTTTCACAAGTTTATACGCAAGTTTAGCTATCCCACCTGCAGTGTGAACACGTAGTTCCTTTTTCTCTTCTTTTGTTAATTCGTCCATGTGCTGTATTTTGTAAAGAGCAAGTTCTGGGTCTGCTCTTAAAATATTTCTAACCGTATTTTTAGTTAATCCAACTATAGCTGCTATTTCTTCTTCTGTTTTTAAATACTCTTCCCTTAAAACAATTACAAATGAAGCTCTTGCAAGAGAAGGAAGCCATGTTAATGTTCTATACTCAGCAAGTTTTGAAAGACCTCCAAGTAAATCTAAAGATTTGAAAAAGACCCTTGAAACGAGATTTTCCAGGTCTGCTTCGTTAATTTCTTGTCCTGTTAAAAGTACTACCATTTTAGCACCTCCACTTTATATTTTTATTTTCCACTTATGGGCCCTAAAATTTTCACAAGTCCTGTTTCTGTTATTTCCATAAAGTGTGTTTTTGTATCATGGCCTGACATTCTACAACCATCTATTCTAAACAGTCTTACAATATCACCTATTTCCTTTTTGTATATTTTAGCTTTATATGTAGTATCTATGATTTCTTTTGCAAGAACCATTGTTCCATCAACTATATGTCCTACAGCATATCCACCTGCAGCTTCTGCTGTGAGTTCCTCATGCCCACTTCTCTTTTGAGAAACAAGTAATGCTGTCTGGTACCATTTTTTTAAAAAGTTAAAAATCCTTCTAACTATTCCCCTTGCAATAGACTCTTTATTTTCAAATAAGCCAGTAATAGAATCTATAACTGTAAATTTAATCTTGTAAGTTTTAATTGCGTAGGCTAAAGTTGCCAGCAAATCTGGTAAGTTCTCTCTTATTTTTGAGTTTGAGGCAGCATCTATTAGAATGATATTATCTTCAAATTCTTCAAAATTTAATCCCATTGCTGCAGCTCTTAGTTTTAAAGAAGCAGCAACAAAATTTGCAGGTGTTTCTACAGTTATAAATGCGACTTTGTGACCTTCACTTGCCTGCTTTACAGCAAATTGTTCTACCATAAGTGATTTTCCTGTATCTGAAACTCCAGTTATATTAAAAACAGAATACGCTGGAATTCCACCTAAACTTTTTTTCACAATTTTTCCATTTTCTACTTCCACTGTAAAAAATAAATCGTCAAGGCCTTCTATACCTGTAGGAATTCCATAGATTTTAGGGGCCTTTGCAAGAGCTTCATGTCCAACAAATATAGCTTCTTTAACTACTTCTGGATAGTGGTGTTCTTCAAAAGAGTGTTCTTTTTCCTGATACTGATATTCTGCCATTAGCCCCTCCTTTTAAAATACTTAAGTCTAATCATAAATATATGTAATCCATTATTTAAATGCAATAATTAACTACTATGGAAACCTTTTGTAAAAGTCGTTTAATCTTTCATAATAATGAGCGACTTGGAATAGCTTACCTTCGTCAAAAGGTTTAGCTATTATCTGCATTCCAACAGGAAGATTATCTTTAAATCCACAAGGTATGCTTATGGCAGGAACTGTTGCCATATTTACAGAAACTGTAAATATATCAGAAAGATACATCTGAATTGGGTCGTTAGATTTTTCCCCAATTTTAAATGCCACATCTGGAGTTGTTGGTGTTATGATAACATCTACATTTTCAAAAGCTCTCATAAACTCTTGATAGATTAAGGTTCTTACCTTTTGGGCTTTTAAATAATAGGCATCATAATATCCAGAAGATAGAGAATATGTACCAAGCATTATTCTTCTTTTAACTTCTGGTCCAAATCCTTCATCTCTGGTTTTTGAATACATATCTTCTAAGTCTTTGTAGTTTTTGGCTCTATATCCATATCTAACGCCATCAAATCTTGCAAGGTTTGAAGAAGCTTCAGATGGAGCAATGATATAGTACGCTTCAATTGCATATTTAGCTGTAGGTAGTGATATATCTACAACTTCTGCTCCTTCCTTTTCAAGCTGTTTTACAGCATTTAAAACAGTTTCTTTTATGTATGGGTCAAGTTCGTCAGAAAAAAACTCCTCAGGGATACCTATTTTCACCCCTTTTATATCCTTCCCTATGTATTTTGTGAAGTCCTCTTGGGGTAAATCTCTGGAGGTTGAATCTTTTTCATCTTTACCAGATATTACGTTTAGTAATATTGCACTGTCTTCTACTGTTTTTGTGATTGGTCCAATCTGGTCTAATGATGATGCAAAAGCAACAAGTCCGTATCGTGATACTCTACCATATGTTGGTTTCAATCCAACAACTCCGCAAAATGCTGCTGGTTGTCTTATTGAACCTCCTGTGTCAGAGCCAAGGGAAGCTGGGACAATTCCAGCTCCAACACAGGCAGCAGACCCTCCTGAAGAGCCTCCAGGAACTCTCTCCATATCCCACGGGTTTTTAGTTGTAAAAAATGCAGAGTTCTCAGTTGAAGAACCCATAGCAAATTCATCCATATTTGTTTTGCCAGTTAAGATATATCCTTCCTGTTTTAATTTTTCTATAACAGTAGCATCAAAAGGTGGAATATAATTTTCAAGCATTTTAGATGAACAGGTTGTTTTTATTCCTTTAGTTGAAATATTGTCTTTTATGGCTATAGGTATCCCAAACAAATCTGGTATATTTTCAAGTTTCAAAACTTCTTCATCTTTCTTTTTAGCTTCATCATATGCCTGCTGATATAAATCTGTCACATAGGATTTTATTTTAGGTTCAATGCTTTCTTTTCTTTTTATGAAGCTTTCAACTATTTCAGAAGGTTTTATTTCTTTCTTTTTTATGGAAGTAGATAGTTCTTTTATACTTTTTTTCCATAGTTCCATGGTTCACCTCTTTATTATTTCTTCTAATTTTTTTATTCTTTTCTCAACTTCTCTTAATATCTCTTCCTGAGTATCTTTTTCTATTTTATCTGATTGCTCAAGAATATTTTTTAGACTGCTAATAATATCTTGCAGTTTTTCTTTTATTTCTAAACTATTTATTTGTTTTTCGATAGCATCCAACTTTTCTTTCAATTTAGCTTTATTTCTATAGGCCAGATATGAGACCCCAACACCACAGAGAAAACCTACAACAAAACCAAGTCCTTCTCTTTTCATTTTTCTTTCTTTCTCCGTTTAAATATAGATAGAATGCTGAAAATAGAAGTTGTAAACTCTAAGTTTTCTACAATATGGTGTAGTTTTGGTGATAAAACTTTGTAATCTATTTTCAGTTCTATAAGTATTTCTTTCAGCGTTTTTAAAATTCCTACCATAACTACAGTAATAACAAAAATGCCTGCAGTTATCACTACCATACATATAGCTATAATGCCTAAAAATATGGTGTTTAAGACGTCCATTTTAAGTGCCTACATAGTTTTTTTCTATTACAGCACCTTTTTCTATTGTATTTCCAACTGTACATCCTCTTTTTCCAATTTCCATTACTCTCTGAATTTGCTCAGGGGTTAAATCAGACTTAAATGACACATTTAAAATCAACTTTTCAAATCTGTTTTCTTGTGGATGTCTCTCTCCTATAACTTCTATATTCAGGTCCTCTATTTTATAACCTTTATGGTTTGCGTAAGCCTGTACTGTTATACCAAAGCAGTATCCTAAAGACATTAACATTATATCTGTTGCTTTGACTTTCATAGATGAGATATCTATATCCTTTATTTCTTCAGCATTTAGAGCTTTTGCAAGCCATTTTTCATCTTCATACTTTAATTCTACTGTTCTTTTCTCTTCTTTTGGTGGAGCCATTAAAAAACCTCCTAAGTTTATTAAATTTAATTATATCATCTAATACTTTCTTCTTTTACTACTTGCACTAAATATTTAACTTTTCTAAATTCCATATCCGGCATAAGACCGTGCCCTAAATTGAATACATGCCCACTATCTTTTCCCCATTTATCCAAAATTTCTTTTACCTTTTCTCGGATAACTGTTTCAGATGCATACAAAACAACAGGGTCTAAATTTCCTTGAACGCTGGCAGCTGGAAAAACTTTTTCTTTTACAGTTTTCAGGTCAATCATCCAATCGACACTGTAAACATCTGCTCCAGATGTAATCATATCATCTAAAAAGCCAGCAACTCCCTTAGTGAAATGAATCACAGGGGTTGAATATTTCTGTTTTAATTTAGAAATAATTTTTTTTACTGCTGGTAGTGCATATTGCTTATAATCATCAGGAGATAAGTATCCTGCCCAGCTGTCAAATATTTGAACTACATCTGCACCAGATTCAATTTGAAATGATAAATAATCAACTAAACTATCAGATAACTTGTCTAATAGTTCCTTGAATTCATCAGGGTAATCGTACATAAATGCCTTGGCTTTTTTAAAGTCTCTTGAGGTTTTCCCTTCTATTAAATATGCTGCAAGTGTAAAAGGTGCACCGCAAAAACCTATAGTAGGTATAGCTCTATCTAATTCTTTATTTACACCTTTTATGATTTCTCCAACATAGTAAACTTTTTCTACATCTAATGGTTTTAACCTTTCTGTGTCTTCAGGGGTTTGTACAGGATTTAAAAAAACAGGTCCCTCTCCCTGTCTAAATTCAAAATCAAATCCCATTGGTTCTAAGGGCGTTAATATATCTGAAAAAATAATAGTGGCATCAACACCAAGAAGTTTATATGGAAGAATAGATGCTTTAGTTGCCAAATCTATATTTTTGTAAAACTTTTTAAAATCTCCTGCCTTTTCTCTTAGCTGCCTATATTCTGGCATGTATCTGCCAGCCTGTCTCATAAGCCAGATAGGAGTTCTCTCTATGGGTTTTTTTTCTATTGCTCTAAGTAGCAAATCATTTTTAGGTCTGTCCATTAAAAAACCTCTTTACTTTTTTGGGTAAAATTATATTATAAAAAGTACTTGTATTATGAAAATTATTAAATTAATATATATTAAAGATGCTATTTTAAAACTATAAATTGGAGGTAATTAAAATGAAAAAATTAATAGCAGCAGCTGCGGCAGTTACTATGGTAGCAGCTACAGGTGCATTTGCAGGAAATGGACAGGCTATTTTTCAATCAAAAGGATGTGCAGCTTGCCACAACCCTAATGTTGATACAGTAGGACCATCTTTAAAGAAAATAGCCTCTGCTTATAAAGGAAAAAAAGATGAATTAATTAAATTCTTAAAAGGTCAAGGAAAACCTCACGTTGACCCAGCTAAATTTGCTATAATGAGACCTCAATTAAACGCTACTAAAGCTCTTTCTGATAAAGATTTAGAAGCTTTAGCTGATTTTATTTTAAATCACTAAATCTCAAAGCCCCTTTTGGGGGCTTTTTTAAAGATTTTTTATACTCTCCATAATAATATCTGAAACTTCCTCATAAGTATAATTTTTATCAAATATTAGTGGTTTTCCAATCTTTACATGAATTGGAGCTTTAAAAAATTTAGGGAATTTTGCTCCTCGTGGAAATATAATATCTGTTCCCTCTATCCTGACAGGAACTACAGGAGCTTTAGATCTGATTGCTAAAAGACCAACACCTGTTTTTGGTTTTAAAAACTGACCTGGCCTTGCTCTGGTTCCTTCTGGAAAAACACCAATTGTATAACCTTTTTCCAGCAGTTCAATAGCTTTTATTAAAGCTTTCACAGAATTTTTTCTATCTCTTTCTACTGGTATCGCTCCTGCTTTTTTTATAAAAGTACCAAGCATTGGAATATCAAAAAGTTCTTTTTTTGCCATAAACATCACAGGGAAAGGGGAAACAGTGTTTATAACTGGTGGGTCTAAATGACTCCTGTGGTTTGAAGCTATTATAAAACCACTCTGTTTAGGAAAATTCTCTTCTCCTTCTACTTCAAGTCTCAGGAGCCTTTTTACAATAGGTTTTAATTTAAACCATATTTTGTAACCAGTTTCAGAATAATGGCTATCCATAGGTATAATTATAACATCTGTTAGATAAAAAACATTTCTTACAATCTGGATTTTTTTTACAAACTTCTTTACAGTGTTTAACAATCAATGCATGGAACTCTTTATATACATTTATATCTCTGGGCACAGCGCTTTCAATTAAAATCCTGAGAGTATCGTATTCTATTTTTGGGCTGTCTATGAAACCAAGTCTGTGTAAAAGTCTTTTTGTATATGCATCTACAACAAAAATCATTTTATTTAAACCATACAAAAGAATTGTGTCTGCGGTTTCTTTGCCTATACCTTTTATACTTAACAGGTCTTCTCTTTTTATATTTTCCTTTTCAACAGATAACAAAAATTTTGCTAATCTTTTTAGTGTTTTAGCCTTCTGGTTGTAAAATCCTGATGGTCTTATTGCATTGGCTAAAGTCTTATCATCTGTCTGTAAAATCCTTTCAAAAGATGTTAAATTCGCTTTTATCAAATTTTCTATAGCTTTTTCAACATTTTTCCAGCTGGTGTTCTGAGTTAAAACAGCTCCAATGCAAACTTCTTCAAAAGGGTCAAATTTACCTGTTAAAGGCCACCAGTTTTGATAGCCATATTTATCTAATAAATCATAGAAAAGTTTTTCCATAACCAGTTAGAATTTAAAGCAAAATTAAATTTAAGGTGGTACGTTATGAAAAATATTATACTTTCTATTTTGCTGTTTTTTTCAATATCTTTTGCGCTTTCTGACGTAGATAAAAAAGTTGATGAAATGCTACTTAAAGCCTGGCAGTATTATGAGCGTGGTAATTACTTTATGATGTTAGAACAGGCACAAAAAACCTTAAAGTACTCTTTAAAGTATAACAATCCAAAAGGTATTGCAGAAAGTTATTATTACATTGGAATTGCCTATTTTATGATGGGAGATATAGATAAGGCATTAAAATATGCAAATAAAGCAATAGAATACTCAAAAGACAAACCAAATTATAAATGGAAAGCTTATGCCCATACACTTTTAGCTGAGATAATGCTTTATTTGAAAAAATATGATGAAGCTTTAAAGCATTATAGAGTAGTTCTAAAACTTTCACAGGAAAATAATAATAAAAAAATGATACCAATAACCCTTTTAGACATTGGAAACGTGTATTTTTATAAAAAAGATTATAATAAAGCACTTAAGTACTATCTGGAAGCTCTACAGAAGATAAAAAATATAAAAATCAGACCTTATTATAAAGCATTAGTAAATTACAACATAGCAATGGCTTATTTTAAATTGAAAGATTATAAAAATGCAGCTAAATATTTTAAAGTGGCAGCTGAAATTTATAAGAGAATTGGCAACATAAAAGCATCTGTAGAATCTTCCTATTTTTTAGCTAAGTCTTTGATGAAATCAGGAGATAAAGACGGTGCTTTGAAGGTTTTAAAAGAATTTAAGCCTTTAGCAAAAAAGGTATTTTTTAGATATAAATTCGAAAAATTGGAAAAAGAAATAAAAAAGGGGCAATAAGCCCCTTCCAAGTAGATTATTTGTTTTCTTCTTTATTTTCTTGCTGTTCTTGTTTTCTTTTTGGTATGAACTTGAGTTCTCCGTTTTCCTCATCTATCACAACAACATCACCTGGTTTGACTTCTCCTTTGAGAATTAGGTCAGCAAGCGGAGTTTCTACATATTTTTGTATAGCTCTTCTGAGAGGTCTTGCTCCGTAAACTGGGTCATATCCGAGTTTAGCAATTAACTCTTTTGCTTTATCAGTTGCTTCTATCTGTATTCCTCTTTCATGTAATCTTGCATTTAAGTTTTTGAGCATAAGGTCAACAATTTGAAGAAGTTCTTTCTTAAGTAGTGGTTTAAATACCAGTATTTCATCAAGTCTGTTTAAAAATTCTGGTCTAAAGTAGTTTTTAACTTCTTCTAAAACTTTGTCTTTTGCAATTTCAAACTCTTTTTCTACAACATCTTCCGGTGCATCAAATGGTATTACAGTTAGGTACTGGCTACCAATGTTTGAAGTCATAATTATGATTGTGTTTCTAAAGCTTACAGTTCTACCTTGAGCATCTGTTAATCTTCCATCATCAAGTACTTGTAAGAATACGTCAAACACTCTTGGGTGAGCTTTTTCTATTTCATCTAAAAGTACTACTGAGTAAGGTTTTCTTCTTACTGCTTCTGTAAGTTTTCCACCTTCTTCATATCCTACATATCCTGGAGGTGCACCTATTAATTTTGCAACAGAGTGTTCTTCTTTAAACTCTGACATATCCAATCTTATAAGTGCATCTTCATCACCAAATAGTACTTCTGCAAGTGCTTTTGCTGTTTCTGTTTTTCCTACTCCTGTTGGACCAAGGAACATGAATGATGCAAGTGGTTTTCTTGGGTCTGAAAGTCCAGCTCTGGCTCTTCTTATTGCTTCAGCAACAGTTTTTATTACGTGTTCTTGGTCAACAACTCTTTTGTGTAGTTCTTCTTCTAAGTGTAGGAGTTTTTGCATTTCTTCTTCTTTTAACTTAGATAATGGTATACCTGTCCAATCTGAAACAACTTCTGCCACATCGTCTTCTGTAACCACTGTTTTTTCTGCAATTTTCTTTTCGAGTTCTTTGATTTCTTTTTCTATTTTTGCTTTTTCTATTTTGAGTTCTGCTTCTTTTTCGTAGTCACCTTTTTGGGCTGCTTCTTCTATCTGTTTTTCTATTTCTTCTAACTGTTTTCTTAATTGTTCTAACCTTACATGTTCGTTGTCAGATTTCATCATGAGTTCTTTTAATTGTTTTTCTAAGTTAGCCTTTTCAATTTTAAGCTGAGCTTCTTTTTCGTAATCTCCTTCAAGAGAAGCCTGAACAATTTGTTCTTCCAGTAGTTTTATTTTTCTTTCCAGCTCTATAACTTCAGGTGGAGCATAAACTAATTTTAGTTTCTTTCTTGCACATGCTTGGTCAAGCGCATCTATTGCCTTATCTGGAAGTCTTCTATCCTGGATGTATCTATCGGTGAGTTTTGCTGCTGCAACTATTGCAGAGTCGTCAATTTTAACACCGTGATGTTTCTCAAGTTTAGGTCTTAATGCTTTAAGAATTTCTATTGTTGTTTCAACATCAGGTTCTTCCACAAGTACAGGTTGGAATCTTCTTTCCAGTGCTGGGTCTTTTTCTATATACTTTCTGTACTCTTCTAAGGTTGTTGCTCCTATAACCCTGAGTTCTCCTCTTGCAAGAGCTGGTTTCAATAAGTTACCTGCATCTGTTGAACCTTCTGTAGCACCAGCTCCAACAATTGTATGAAGCTCATCAATAAATAGAATTATGTTTCCATCTTTTTTAACTTCATCGATAATTGCTTTTAGTCTTTCTTCAAACTCACCTCTATATTTAGTTCCAGCAAGCAGTGCTCCCATATCCAGTGCAACAATTCTTTTATCAAATAAATCTTCTGGAACTTCTTTATTAACTATTTTTTGAGCAAGCCCTTCTACTATTGCTGTTTTACCAACTCCAGCCTCTCCTACTAGGACCGGGTTGTTTTTAGTTCTTCTAAGTAGAATTTCTATAACCTGCTGTATTTCTTTTTCTCTACCTATAACAGGGTCTAACTTACCTTCTTTGGCAAGTTCAGTTAAGTCAACCCCATATTTTTCTAATGCAGATTTTTCTTCTTCTTGCATTTCTTGTGCAATGTTTTCTCCATTCATTTTTTCCTTTCCTCCTGTTAGTATTTGTTCTAATATTTTTCCTGCTATTGTATCTTTTGCTTCAATTAAAGCAGTTGCTATATGGATAGGAGAAACCTGAGACTCCCCTTTCTCTAAAGCTAATTTTTCTGCTTTCTCTAATACTTTTACAAATTTATTTGAATAAATTTTACCACTTTTTGTTCCAAGAGCTTCTTCTGCAATTTTTACAACAACTCTATCTGGAGAAATGCCTAAATCTTCTAACTGTTTAACAAAATCTGAATTTTCAATTATTTTGTATAAAACCGCAGAAAGACTTATTTCACCGTTTAAAAATGCGTCTGCTGTTTGTTCATCCATTACCTGAAGGAGAGAGTTTTTAATTTGGGCAAGCTGTGATTTGAGCTCTTTTTCATATCTTGTCAATCTATCGTATTCTATTCTCGCAGAACTACCAAATCCTCCCCAAAAACTGGTTTCCTCATATCTCAACTCTTGTTCCAGTTGTTTTTTTGCTTTAGCTACTTTCTTTAGTTCTTCAATAATCTGATTTATGCTTGCTTTTACCTGTGAAAGCTGTGATTGTAAGTTTTTAATATAGCTTATGTACTCTGCAATAGATTTGTCTATCTGAGAATATAAATCCTGTAAATATTCGTTTATCTTCTTTACTAAGTCTTTAGTATCTATTCCTCTTTTTTCCAGTACTTTCTTTAGCGGTGAATCTTCTCTGGATATTAAAGCAAGCAGTAAATGATCTGTATCTACAAGCCTGTCTTTACGAGCTTTAGCTTTGGCTTTAGCGTCTTCAATAATATCTTTTGACCTTTTCTCTAACAGGTTCTCGCTAAACATTGTAAATCCTCCATTTAAATTTTAGTATATTATTGTTAAATAAATTTATAACTGATTTATAAAATGTCAATACTTGTTTTTGCTTTTAGTCTTAAAAATAACTATATTTGGCCTTTAAGGCAATACTTTTGCTATAATTAACAAAAAATCCAATGATTTTAGGGCAAAATATGAAAAAAGTTTTTATCACTGGTATTGGTTCAGGCTTAGGTAAAGCTTTTGTAAAGGTTTTTTTAGAAAATGGATATCAGGTTTACGCCATCAGTAGAAAATTACCTGATGAGTTCAAAGATAAGATAAAGTTTAAAAAGTGTGATTTAATGGCATTAGAGGATATAAAAGGGTGTTTATGTGACTTGCTTGACACAGACAGTATTGATATAGCTATATTAAATGCTGGTATTTTAGGGGATATAAAGGAAATATCGAAGACAAAACTGTATGAAATACAGGAAGTTATGACTGTTAATGTTTGGGCTAATAAAGTTATTCTAGATTATTTTATTGAGAATAATATAAATGTTAAACAGATTATAGGAATTTCCTCAGGTGCCTCTGTAAATGCTAACAAAGGCTGGGGCGGATACTCTATTTCTAAAGCGTCGTTAAATATTCTTTTAAAGCTGTATTCCAGAGAAATGGAAAACACACATATAATCTCCCTTGCTCCAGGGCTTGTGTTAACTCCGATGTTAGGTTATATCTTAGAAAATGTTGATGAAGAAAGATTTCCATCTGTAAGAAGGCTAAAAGAGTCTCCAAAACAGCCTCCAGAAGAGGCCGCTAAAAAGATTTTCAGTATATTGGATATGCTTAAAAACAACTATCCTTCTGGTGAATATGTAGATATTAGAAATATTTAATTTTAAACATCTAAATTTCTGACTTCTTTTGCATATTTCATTATAAATTCTTTGCGAGGCTCAACTTTTTCTCCCATTAATATCGAGAATATCTCATCTGCAAGGGCTGCGTCTTCTATAGTAACTTGTACAAGTCTTCTTGTTTTTGGATTCATTGTTGTTTCCCATAACTGTTCAGGGTTCATTTCTCCAAGACCTTTGTATCTTTGAATTTCTACTCCAGTCATACCAATTTCCCAGATTTTATCGAACAATTGAACTATAGAATTTACTGTCTCTTCATTATTTCTTGTTATGAGAACAACTGGAAATTCTCCTATTTCTTTCTTTATTTCATCTTTAATTTCTAATATGCGTCTATAAGCGTAAGATAGTACAAACTCTGAATCTATTCTTAAAGTAGAAATACCAAAACTTTCCTTTTTGTCAAAAATAATATCAAAGTCTCCCTCTATCTGGTCTTCTTCATAGTATATTTCATATCCTTCCACCATTTGTTTTAATTTTTCAACGATATTTTTTATTCTCTCTTCACTTAAAAAGTCTTCTTCTTTAAGGTTTAAAGATATAAGAGCATCAACAATTTTTTCATCTTTCTTTTTTATAAGGCTTTCTCTAAGATCTTTATACTCTTTTGCTTTTTTGATTACTTCTTTTAATTGGTTTTTAGATAACTGTTTGTCTTTTAACGATACTTCTTCCAGTGCAAAATCAATAATTATTTTAGAAAGTTCTTCATCATCTTTGACGTATATGTTACTTCTTCCTTTTTTTAACTTGTATAAAGGTGGCTGGGCTATATATAAAAATCCGTTTTCAATAAGTTGTGGAAAGTATCTATAGAACAGAGTTAAAAGTAGTGTTGTAATATGAGAACCGTCAACATCAGCATCTGCCATTAAAATTATCTTGTGATATCTTAATTTAGAAATATCAAATCCT
>CAZEYS010000023.1:0-22916 GCA_964516095.1 uncultured Aquificales bacterium | reverse complement strand
GGGAGATACTATCGGCTATGTCCTTTAAGACACTCGCCGAATACTTGTTAAATAAATTAAATTTCATCGATCTTGATATCTTATCTAAATAGCTTTACCTGTATGTAAGAATGGATAATCTGTAAGCTTTGCAAATTCGCTAATAGAAAAATATTTTTTCATTTTAATTATTGCCTTATATTTTTTATTAATTTATAATAAATTGTAGTGAATTTTATTGTTACCATCAAGGAGGTATAAAAAAGTGAACAGAAGAAAATTTTTACAAGCTGCAGCTGCCTCAAGTGCTTTATTTGCAGCAGATGGATTGTTTTCTAAGGTAATAGCCAGCGAAACTTTTTTTGAAGGAACCCCTATATTTAAACCAGATATAAAAACTATCCATGGTAAGAAGCATACACCATTTATAGATGCTCCAGACAAAGTTGAAGCTGGTAAATTTTTTGAAGTCAGGGTAATTACAGGATATTATCATCCTCATCCTAATAAAATAGAACATTACATTGAATGGTCTTCTCTTTACATTAATGCTTTTGAAGCAGGACAAGCTAATTTTAAAGCTACAATTTCAAATCCTGATGTCGTTTTCAAGGTTAAAATTGATACTAAAGGAAAATCTATATTAAGAGCGTTTTCCTACTGTAATATCCATGGATTATGGCTTTCTTTCCCAAAAGAAATTGAAGTTGTTTAAAGAATAAAAGGCGGAGGCCGGAATCGAACCGGCGTATAAGGGATTTGCAGTCCCCTGCCTTACCACTTGGCTACTCCGCCGTCTTTGGGTAATACATTATATCATATATGTCTTTATTTTCAATTACCTAACGACAATATTTAGGATTTTTCCTTTTATGAAAATTGTCTTAACAATCTGTTTACCTTCTACCCATTTTTTTATGTTTTCATTGGTTAAAGCTGTATTTATTACTTCTTCTTCTGAAGCATTTGAAGATACAGTTATTTTTCCTCTCATCTTTCCATTAATTTGAACAGGTATTTCTTTTTCTTCCTCTACAAGTGCTTCTTCATCTGGTTTAGGGAAATTTTGTTGTATTGTAAATCCTGTATTTCCAATAATATTCCATAGCTCATCAGCTATAAATGGTGTAAATACTGATAGCATTAATATCAGGTTATCTATAACCTCTTTCAAAAGTTTCTTGTTTTTCCCTTTATATGACGAGAGTTCGTTAAAAAGCTCCATTATTGCAGCTATCGCAGTATTAAACTGGTACTCTCTGTTGATATCATCATTTACTTTTTTAATTGTTTGGTGAAGTTTCCTTCTAAGTTTTTTATCTTCCTGATTTAAATCTTTAAAATCGTCTTTAGTATATGAGATACCTTTAATTTCATTAGCTTTATCTGTAATGTAAGTGTAGACCCTACGTAAGAACCTATGTGCTCCTTCAACACCACTATCTATCCAGTCAAAATTGTTTTGTGGAGGGGCTGCAAATAATGTATATAGTCTTACAGTATCAGCTCCGTATTTCTGTATCATTTCGTCAGGATCAACGGTGTTATGTTTTGATTTTGACATTTTGTCTGATTTTCCATATTTCTCTTCAAGAGGGGCTAAGATTTCATATGGAATAGACAGTTTTTCAAATAAAAGTTTAGCATTATCGTTAAGCGTTAAGTGATTCTTTTCAAGAAATCCTTTTATTGTTTCATCAGGTATTTCTTTTCCTTTAATAGATAGAGCTTGTATAAGGTCTTTCAGACTACTATCCTCACTAAGGCCTGTTATCTCTAACAGTTTTTCTATTTTAATCCATTTCTTCAGTACCATTCCTTGTGTTAGAAGTTTATTAAAAGGCTCATCTATATCGATTAAACCTATATCTTTTAAAAATTTAGTGAAAAACCGTGAGTATAAAAGATGAAGAACAGCGTGCTCTATTCCTCCAATATATATGTCAACAGGCATCCAATAATCTGTTTTTTCTTTATCAAAAGGTTTTGTGTCGTTTTTAGGGTCACAGTATCTCAGAAAATACCAGCTACTGTCAAAAAAAGTATCCATAGTATCTGTCTCTCTTTTTGCTGGACTTCCACATTTTGGACAGGTTGTATTTACAAACTCTTCTACTTTTTCCAGAGGATTTCCCATTCCTGAAAATTCTACATTCTCTGGAAGTACAACTGGCAATTGATCTTCTGGTACAGGAACTATTCCACAGTTATCACAGTATATAACAGGTATTGGAGTTCCCCAATATCTCTGACGTGAGATATTCCAGTCTCGTAATCGAAAGTTAACTGTTTTTTTACCGATACCTTTTTCTTCTAAATACTTGGTAATTTTTTCTTTGGCTTCTTTTGATGTTAATCCATCAAATCCATCTGAGTTTATTAAAATACCTTCTTCAGTGTAAGGTTCTTTATCATAATCCCAATTGCCATCAAAAGGTTTTATAACAGGTTTGATAGGTAATCCATACTTTTTTGCAAACTCATGGTCTCTTTCATCATGGGCAGGAACTGCCATTATAGCTCCTGTTCCATATCCCCATAGTATATAATTTGCAAGGTATATAGGTATTTTTTCTCCTGTTATTGGGTGTATAGCATACCTACCTGTAAAAACTCCTTCTTTCTCATCTACTATATTTCTTTCCCTTGTGGACATAGTTGTATATTTATTTATAAATTGCAGTACCTCCTCTTCCTGTTCTGTACCTTTTGCAAGTTCCACTGCAAGCGGGTGCTCAGGAGCTAAAGCCATAAATGTTACCCCAAAAATCGTATCCGGACGAGTTGTAAACACTTCAAGGGTTGATGTTGTATCTTCAATTGGAAATTTTATAGTTGCTCCTGTGGATTTTCCTATCCAGTTTTTCTGCATAGTGAGAACCGATTCAGGCCACTTACCTTTTAGTTTCTCTAAATCCTCTAAAAGTCTATCTGCATAATCAGTAATTTTTAGATACCATGATGGTATTTCTTTTTGTACTACAGGTGTATCGCACCTCCAGCATCTGCCTTCAATTACCTGCTCATTTGCCAATACAGTTAGGTCATGTGGACACCAGTTTACAAGAGCAGATTTTCTATAGGCTATGCCTTTTTCCAACATTTTTAAGAAAATCCATTGGTTCCATTTATAGTAATCAGGAGAACACGTTGTTATTTCCCTTTCCCAATCATAGGAAAATCCAAGTCTTTTAAGCTGTTTTTTCATATAATTTATGTTTTCGTACGTCCACTTTGCAGGATGAACTTTACTTTTTATTGCAGCATTTTCAGCTGGCATACCAAAAGCATCCCAGCCCATAGGATGTAAAGTGTTTTTTCCACTCATTCTAAGATAACGATTTATAACGTCCCCAATCGCATAATTACGAACGTGCCCCATATGGATTTTTCCAGATGGATAAGGAAACATTTCTAATACATAGAATTTTTCTTTGGATTTATCCTCAACAGATTTAAATAAATTATTTTCCTCCCACTGTTTTAAATATTTTTCTTCAATTTCACCAAAGTTGTACTCTTTAGGCAAGGAGATACCTCCATAGATTATGTTTTGTTATGATTTTATCATAAGAGCTTGATTTATATAGAAAGATTAAAAAGGGGAAAAATCCCCTTTGATTACTCTTCACAGAAAGGTCTTAAATACTTAGCTCTATGAGGATGTCTCAATTTTCTAAGGGCTTTAGCTTCTATCTGTCTTATTCTTTCTCTTGTTACACCGAATTTTTTACCAACTTGTTCTAAAGTGTACTCAGTATCATCTTCAAGCCCAAATCTGTATCTGAGAACTTGTTCTTCCCTTTCTGAGAGTGTTGAAAGAACTTCTTCTAACTGTTGTCTTAATGCCTGTCTTAATACGTGTTCTTCTGGAGAAAGTACAGATTTGTCTTCTATGAAATCTCCTAAGTGGGATTCATCATCATCACCAACAGGAGTTTCCAATGATATTGGTTCTTGGGATGTTCTAAGTATTTTTCTTACTTTGTCTGTAGGCATACCTACTCTTTTAGCTATTTCTTCTGGTGTTGGTTCTCTTCCAAGTTCCTGGAACATGACTCTAGAAACTCTTATTAGTTTATTTATTGTCTCTATCATATGAACAGGTATTCTGATGGTTCTTGCCTGGTCTGCAATTGCTCTTGTTATGGCCTGTCTGATCCACCAGGTTGCATATGTTGAAAACTTATATCCTTTTTTATAGTCGAATTTATCTACAGCCTTCATAAGGCCGATATTTCCTTCTTGTATTAAATCTAAAAATTGTAAACCTCTATTTGTATACTTTTTAGCAATTGAAACCACTAATCTAAGATTAGATTGAACTATATGCTGTTTGGTATCGTTAACTTCCTTTCTTCCTTCATTTATTATCTGCATTACATGGTCAAATTCTGCTGGTACTGTTCCTATTTTTTCTTTTAACTCTTTAATTTCTTCTTTTAACCTTAAGGTTTCAGCTTTTAAAATTTCAAACCTTCCAAACGATAGGCCATTTTCCTCTATTTTTTTAAGTAACTCATCTGTGTACTCTTCTGTATAGAGTATTTGTAAAGTAGGATCTATTTTTTTAAGTTTTCTTATTCTTTTTTCATAATCTTTTTCTTTCGTTTTCAGCTGTTTATATAAAGCTCTTAATTCATCAGCAATTTTGTCTATTTTAGTGAATTTTATATTTAATGATTTTATAAATCTATTTGTTTTAGCGTGTTGAATTAAAAACTCTTTTTTAAGTTGCTGATTATCAGGGTCTTTCAAAATCTTCTCTTCTAATTTTCTTAAATCCCTATACATTTTGGCAAGTTCTATACCTTTGTTTAGAAAATCTCTTGTTATCTCGTCCATTACAATTTCTTCATCTATACTATCTTCATCTTCATAGTCAGAGGTATCTACGTTTATTAAATCTTTAACTTTCATTTTTCCATCTGCAATTTTAGCCCAATCATCTAATATCCTTTCTATCAAGAAAGATGTTCTTAATAGTCCTCTGAAAACCTTTTTTCTCCCTCTTTCAATGTCCATTGCAAGTTTTATCTCTTCTTCACGTGTTAAGAGAGGAATTTTTCCCATTTCTTTAAGATAGAGTTTTACAGGATCATCAGTTTTTGCCCATATATCATCTGAAAATTCCATTCCAAGATAATCTGATTCTTCTTCCGTTTCTGAAGCTGTTTCTTCTTCAGGTTTAGGAGAATTCACAACATCAATGTTTATCTCATGGAGATACTCAATCAGGTCTTCCAGTTCTTCTGATAAGAGCAAGTCTTCATCTATAATTTCACTCAGTTCTTGATAGGTAACATAACCTTTGTCTTTTGCAAGGATGATTAGTTTCCTTACATCATCCCTTTCATGCATCATCATGCCCAAGGCTTTCCTCCTGTAAAAGTTTTTTTAGGTAAGAGTTATCTTTTTTGAGTTTTATTATTTCCTCTATACTCTTTTCAAAAGACTCATTGTCAGATATGTCAAAATATACATTCATCTGGGCTTGCTTTGATTTTGTAGTTTTTACAATAGTTTCTAAAGCTCCTTCTAAAGCTTCTTTGTTACAAGGGATATTTTCAAGTTTTTCTATTAGTTGGTGTTTACTTTCCATTTCATTTACATATTCTATTAGATAATTAAGATAATCAGAAAGGAATATTTTTCCATATTTTTCAATTAGATGCAATGTTTCTTCCTTTTGCTGAGTTAAACATTTTAGAACTATAAGTTCATTAAAACTTAGCTTTTCTAAGTCTATATCCGTCTCTTCTGTGTTCTCTTCTACTAAAGTTACTTTTCTTAAAGGTAAAAATTCTTTGTCTATTCCTGTTGTCTGGGAAAGCAGATTCAAGTACTCTCCCTGTAGTACTTTATCCTGCATATATGAGAGCAGTTCTAAAAATAGGTCTATTAGTTTTTTTCTTTTATGAATGTTATCTGTTTCCTTTATTTTATCCAGTAGAAATTCAAGTATGGGTTTTCCAGATTTTAAAACTTTCTTAAATTCTTGAGAACCTTTTTTTGCAAGCTCATCAGGGTCTTTATCATAAAGAGGAACATAAAATACGTCTAATCCTTCATATAGAAGTAGTTTTGCAGCTCTAATGGCAGCTTTTTTACCTGCATCATCTGAATCAAACATTAAGTGTACTTTGCTGGCGAACTTTTTAATTTCTTTTGCCTGTTTTAAACTAAGTGCAGTTCCAAGGGTTGCTACAACATTTTTTATCCCTACTTGATAGGGTAGTATTACATCAAAGTAACCTTCAACTAATATTAGTTCTTTAGACTGGCGAATAAAATCTCTGCACTCAAAAAAACCATAGAGAATATCACTTTTTTTATAGATTTTTGTATCAGGCGAGTTAAGGTATTTAGGCGATTTGTTAGGGTCGATAGCTCTTGCTCCAAAGGCTACAATTCTTCCCTGTAAATTTTTTATAGGAAAAATAATCCTTCCAGCAAACTTGTCTTTTCTACTGTTTTCAGAGGATAAAACACCAATTTCTACAAGTTCTTTTTTATCTATTCCTTCTTTTTCAACCCAATTTATGAAAGAGTCATCTTCAGGAGAAAAACCTATATCAAACTTATCTATAGTTGAAGGTAATACTTCTCTATCTGAAAGATATTTTCTTGCGTTTGGATTTGTCTTTAAAGAATTTTTATAAAATCGTGCAACCTTTTCTATTAAAGAGTAATATTTTATATTTTCTTTAAAATCGTTCTTACCTGTAAATTTAAGTGTAATATTGTATTTTTCTGCAAGTTTTTGTATAGCTTGAGAAAAAGATAAACCCTCATATTCCATCAGGAATGTTATTGCATTACCGCTTTTACCGCAACCAAAGCATTTCCATATATTTTTTTGGGGAGATACGTAAAAAGATGGTGTTTTTTCAGAATGAAAAGGACACAGTGCCCTATATGAACTTCCAACTTTTTCAAGAGATAAGTACTCAGAAATTACATCGTAAACATTAGCTTGCGATTTTACTTCTTCTATACTTTCAGGGGCTATAGCCATAAATACCTCAAATTGTTAAGAAATTTACAAATTTTAAGCAAATATAAATATAAACAGGTATCAAAATTTGACAATATGATTTAAAATATAAATTTTAAAATGAAACATATTCAAGGTGATAATGCCATGAAAATATTGATGATAGATAATTATGACTCTTTTACCTATAACATTGTTCAGTATCTTTACGAACTTGGAGCAGATGTAGAAGTAGTCAGGAATGACAAAATTACAATAGAAGAAATAAAAGAAAAAAAAGATATAGATGCTATTGTCATATCACCTGGACCTTGCACTCCTTCTGAAGCAGGAATATCTGTAGATGTAATTAAAGAATTTAAAGGAATTTATCCTATTTTAGGGGTATGTCTTGGACATCAATCTATTGGAGCTGCATTTGGAGGAAAAATTGTAAAAGCAAAATGTCTCATGCATGGTAAAAGTTCCAAAATATATCATACTCAAAAAGACCTATTTGAAGGTATTCCAAATCCTTTTGAAGCTGTTAGGTATCATTCCCTTGTAATAGATAAAAGTACCTTGCCAGAAGATATTGAAATCACAGCATGGACTAAAGAAGATAACGAAATTATGGGTATAAAACATAAGAAATTTCCGATATGGGGTATCCAATTTCATCCTGAATCTGTTCTTACAGAATATGGAAAAGAGATTTTAAAGAATTTTCTAAAACTTGCTAAAAGTTACAAGGCTAAAAGTCAAAAGGTAAGCTAAACATTATACTTATTTCATCTGTGTTATCTTCGTATTTTTTAGCAGTAATAGATATTTTTTCTGTCAGCTTTAATCCTATTTCATACCATCCTATATAGGTAGTTTGGTTGGTTTGTGAAATTGGTTTTGAAATTGCGAAAAAGAACCTTCTGGTTATATTTCTTTTTGCGTAAATAGAAGCTACTATACCCTCAGTTGGAGTATATTTTGGTGTAATCGTAACTTCAAATCCACTGTTTAAAAATCCTGTAGATTCATCAGGGTTAGGCAAAATTTTGTTTATAGGAAGCAGTGAAAATACAAGTTTACCTAAAGCACTTATAACTGGTATAGATTCTAAAGCTGATGATGTATTCTTTAAAAGGAGTATTGCCATAATTTCTTCTTTAGAGTGTGGAGGTGTAGAACTGAAATTAAATTTTAGATTGTCTGGTGCAATGCCTACGATGTTTATAAATATATAAGTATTTGCAATTACAGTAGATATTCTGGCGTTAACATAAGGTATATTATCTATTATTTTTATATTTGCATAATCGATATTATAGTTATTCTTTAAATATGTTATTTTTCCGTAAATTATATTGATCTCTCCATTAAAAATTGGATTTTTAAGTGTCCCAGTTAAGGTTCCTTTTACTTCGGCATACGCTTTTCCTAAATTACTATGTATGTATATGGGTAAAAATGAATAAACTTTTATATTAAGATGTATATCTTTTGTTTCATTTTTTTCAAATTTTTTTCCTTTGCCTTTTCTAAGCAAATCCTCTTTTAAATTTACTTGTCCAGATAGTCCTATCTTTCCTGTTATGTATTTTTCTTTTCCATACTTTATGTATAAGGTTGAGTCAACACTTCCTTTATATATATCAAGAAATTTTACTGGAAACTTTTTTAAAGTTATAACCGCATTTAAATCCAAAGGTTTTGCTTTTGCTTTAATCTGTCCAGATAGCTCTCCTTTTGTAAATAAGAGAAAATCGTTTTCTCCATTGAAAGTTATATCTATTTTACTGTTTTTGTAATAACCCACTAAGGTTTTTAGGTCAACGTATCCAAGCACATAGTTACTTTTTAACTTTAAATCTTTGGAATAAAGCCGTATATAGCTCTTTTCTACTATATCTTGTATTCTTCCAGTAAACTCATAACTAAAGTTAATATCCCCGTAAATAGATATTACCTGTACAAACTGTGAAACTATATCTCTGTTTATTTTTCCTACTGATGCAATATCTAATTTTCCAGTTTTTATATTGTAGTCTATATATTTAATTTCTCCTTTTATAATACCCGTATAAAAAGTTTCGTAAACATGAAGTCTTTTATCATTTATTTCTGCAAGAATTTTTTCTATTTTTAGAATTTTTCGTCTACTTATCTTTGCTAATATACTATCAATAGACAAGTATCCATCGAAACTGCTTTCTGAGAAATAAAAATCAGCCTTTGGGCTATTGAAAACTATCTTTAATTTCCCATCTAAATAAAATGGGATCTTAGTTGATTTTAAAGACAAATTATAAACTGAATTTTTACTTAATTTTAGTTTTACTACTGAGGAAGATATCTTTTTCTTTCCTTTAGCTAAATTATACTGAATATTTCCTGAAATATTTTCAAAATTTCCAGATAGATGAAGATTGGAATCTAACCTGTATCCGAACTTAGAAAGTATTAAATTTACATCGGATTTTACATTTCGTGAATTTAAATTTAGAAATAAAAATGTCTTTAATTTAAAACTGTTTAGCTTTGGAGAACCATTTGCATATAAGTTTATAAAGATTTTCTGGTTGAGGAGATTTATTTTTCCATAAAGTTCATTAATTTTAAAGTTTTTATAAGATAGCTGTTTAGTGTCAAAGCTGATATTTAATTTTCTATACTTTTTAGATAAGTATCCTTTTATATTTGAGTTAACCCTGTTTTTGATAGGTTTTACAAAAACAGACGTATTTTTAAGATCTAAATCAACAAAATAATCTTCAGGAGTGTAAACCACACGTACTTTTCCAGTTATTCTTTCTGGTTTTAGCTTTGAAAATAAATCTTTATTAAGAGTTAATAAATAAGGGTGTACCGTGTTTCCATTTAAGTTTTTAGCTTTAATGTTAACATCTACAAAAACTGGTTTAAAATTAACTGAAACAACAGATTTTATATTGCCTGAACTTGCGTATATCTGTAGATTATCTTTTTCATAAAACAGATTAAAATCAATAGGCTGTTTAATATGTATCTTATCAAAGTAAAAATATTCTGCTTTTCCCTGTATTTTTATATGTGGACTGTCCAGACTACCAGTTATAAGCCCTTTTCCTGTCAAGACAGATGCTATTTTTAACTTTTTTGTAAATACAAGATTTGAGATATCAAGATTTTCAAATTTTACATCCATATTTAAGTTAGATTTTTTTATTGTAGACAGCAAATTTACAAAGGAATTTTCCCCAATAAAATTTGCACTTAAATTACCGGTAGAAAAGTCAGTATTATATTCAAGATTCACGTTTCCTGTATTGAACTTAACACCTATCAAATTTATGTTGCTTAAGTTTGCATTTAAAAGAAGAGTTTTGCTATTTAAATTTAAATTTGATTTTATGCTGACAGTAGCATCCAAATTTTTGAGATATTCAGGTTTATTTTTTAACCATCCTATTATATTTGCCACTTTAAAAGGAAATACATTTGTTTTGATGTTACTACCAGTATAAGAAAAGCTACCATTTACAGCCTTAATATTAAATTTTCCATTTACAGTAACAGAACTGAATTTAGTTAAATCAAAAGATGAATAAATATCGTTAATTTTTAAAATTTTGTTTTCAAAACTTTTAGCATAAACCCTGTTATGGGAACGTATACTAAAATTGTCTGGATTTAAATCCAGTTTTGAAAGTAAGTGGAGAGTGCTAAATTTGTTATCTTTAAAAGATATACCTGATACACTGCATTCCAGTTTTCCTTTGAATGTTTTTGTGTAACTTCCAGATAATTTGCCAGAAATCTGAGATATTTTTATATTTTCTTTATTTATTATACTGGAAATGCTAAAGGTAGAGTTTATAGTAGTTGGTCTGTCAGAATATATCTCTACATTAGAAATACTTTCAACATCAAAAATTTTAAGATCTCCAAATTCATACGTAGGAGTAAAAGTATGAACTGCAAATTCTCCCTTTCCTCTTAGGCTGTAAAAGCCTGTAAATATGAAATTCGTATTCAAAGCATTAAACTTTGCCAGATATACATATAAAGACAGGTTATCAAGATTTAAACCTCCGTATAGCTTCTCAACAATAGCCTTTTTGTTCTTAAAATAGATAGTAAATGGTCTTAGTGTAAAAAATTTGTCATTTTCATTTTTAAAGGAAAAGTCTGCAAGTCTAAAAGTATCATTATTAAAATTTAAATGGTGAATAATCAAGCTGCTTCTGTAAAACAAATAAAAAGCGTATTTAAATGTATTTTTCAATCTTTTTATATCAAAAGCCTTATTTTGGGAAACTTTTTTCTTTTTATATGCGGTAATATCAACTTTATTTACTTCCAAAAATATAAATCTTTTTTTAGAGAAAAACTTTTTCAAATCAATTTCTAAGACAAGGTTATCTGCATCAATGTCTACACTGCTGGTTTTGAGATGTATGTACTCACAAAAAAGTTTGTTATCTTTATAAACGCAGTTTTCTTTTACATCTATGCCAAATGAATTTAAAATTAAATGATAATTTTTAAAAAGAAAAAAACCAAAAGAGATAAAAGTAGTAAAGGTAAGTATCACCAAAAAGATTAAAAAGACATATTTATTTATAAATTTTTTCATAGTGATAAAATTATATCAGCTTTGTATATTGGAGGGTTTATCATGGATGCAAAAGAAGTAAATGAAAGATTAAGAAAAGCCCAAAAACTTTTCTACGAAAGAAACTACGAAATGGCTCTGGTTGAACTTGATGAGCTTGCCCACATTGTTCCAGATAATCCAGAAGTGTATTACTGGAGGGGAAAAACATTAGCAACAGACCTTAATGAAGAAAATCTGAAAGGTGCAGTAGAAGAATTTTCTCAAGCTATAAATCTTAAACCAGATTTTGCAGAGAGTTATTTTGAAAGAGGGAAAATATTTATCCAACTTGGAGAGTTAGAAAAAGCAAAAGAAGATTTCAAAAAGGCAGCTGAGCTAAATCCAAAGTTAACGGAAAGTTATGTTTATCTTGCTCAAATAGAACTTGCACAGGGTAATGACCAGGAAGCATTAAAATATTTAGAAAAGTCTTCCCACGGAAAAAAGGATTATAAGTATTATTTTTCTCTTGGGAAAATACATTTTAATAATAAAAGATATGAACAGGCAGTTGAGTATCTTTCTAAGGCAATACAGGAAAATCCCTATTTGGTCGATGCTTATGACTTAAGAGCAAAGTCTTTTAAGGAGCTTGGAAAGTATAAAGAAGCTATAGAAGATTTTAAAAGAGCTTATACCCTCATGCCAGAAGAAAAATCTTTCTTTGTAGAAATATCTAAAGTCCATTTCTTACTTGCCCTTGAAGAGTACAAAAAAGGAAATATAGAAGCAGCAGCCGATGAGATAGTTAAAGGCATGGAGATAAACTACGATATCAAATTGGATGACCAATTTAAAAAGATACTTATTGAAGCAGGGAAAAGGCTAATAGAAACAAATCCCAAAAAAGCTATAGTATACTTTGATTTTGCTCTTAGACTTGTTGAAGATGAAGATTTTATGAAAGAAGAGACTGAAAGAAAAGAAATACAAAAATTACGGAAAGAAGCTATAAAAAGATTACCTTTAAAAGAAAAATTAGTTAAGATAATCTCTGATATTTATGGATAAAAATTGTAATCTAAATCATAAAGAAAGGGTTTTTTTTGATTGTATGATAAAATCAAACAGTGTTATAAAAAATTTGTTTAATTAAGAAATTTTAATGTATAATTAACTAGTAGCCAACCAAAAAAGGAGGATGTAAGATGGCATCATTTGATTTAACTGTAAAGTATGCTGGAGAAGGTGGTGAAGGTGTAATATCTTCTGGTGACTTCACAATGAAAGCAGCTGCTAAGCTTGGATATGAAGTTGTAACCTTCAAATCTTTCCCAGCAGAAATTAAAGGTGGGTATGCCTTATCTCAAGTTAGAATGTCTGACGAAAAAATACTTTCACAAGGAGACGGTTTTGACGTTTTAGTTGCTTTTAATGGTGAAGCATACGAAGTAAATAAACCTCTTCTAAGAGAAGGTACTGTGTTAATATGGGACGGACCAGAAGGTGGAGACTTTGAACCAGAGTTTGAAGAGCTTGAAAAAAGAGGTGTTATATTATACGCAGTTCCTATGTCAAAATTAGCAAAACAAGAAGTAGGAGCTTATATTACCAAGAACGTTATTGCTATGGCTGCCACATTTGAACTTTTAGGCATTCCTATAGAACTTTTGAAAGAAGAAATAGTAAATAAATTTTCAAAAAAGGGACAAGAAGTTATTGATTTAAACTTCAAAGCAGTAGAAGTAGCACAAAAATATGTTAAAGAAAATATCAAGAAAATAGACCCATACAAAGTACCAGGACCATTACCAAAGAAAGACGTAATTATAGTGGAAGGAAACGAAGCAATTGCATTAGGTGCAGCAGCAGCGGGAGTTAAAGTTTACGCAGCCTATCCAATTACTCCAGCTACAACTGTTGGAAACTACTTAGCACCTATCATCTTAAAAACAGGTGGATATGTTTATCAGGCTGAAGATGAAATTTCATCAATGGCAATCGTTATCGGTGCATCTTTCTCAGGTGTAAAATCAATGACAGCAACATCAGGACCAGGAATATCATTAATGCAAGAATTAATAGGACTTGCATCTATGACAGAAACTCCTGCAGTTATAGTTGATGTTCAAAGAGGAGGACCATCTACTGGAATGCCAACAAAACACGACCAGGCAGACTTATTTGCAGCAGCACTTGGAGGTCACGGTGATGACCAGAGAGTGGTAATTGCACCAACAAATGTTGAAGAAAACTTCTACCTCACTATAGAAGCATTCAATCTATCTGAAAGATATCAACTTCCAGTTCTCTTATTGACAGATGCTTCACTGTCTTTAAGAGCTGAAGCTATACCAACTCCAAACATAAAAGAAATACAATCTAAGCTAATCGAAAGACCAATAGTTAAAAAAGGAGATGTTTCTCCTGACGAGCTAAATAACCTATTTAGATACAAAATTACAGAAGATGGAATATCTCCATTCTTAGCACCAGGGGTATCACCTAAGCCTTATACAGCAACAGGACTTGAGCACGGAGAAAACTCTTATCCAAGAACAACTCCAAAAGAAAGAACAGAAATGATGGATAAAAGATTTAGAAAAATCAAAAATATTGAAGATGAAAACCCTCACCTTGTAGAATGGGATTTAGGAGATTTACAAGAAGGGGAAAAAGCAGACATTGTTATAATAACTTGGGGACTAACAGCTTCAATTGCTAAAGAGGCTATACAAAGACTTAGAAAGAAAGGTATAAAAGTAGCAGCTCTCTATCCAAAATTACTTTATCCAGTACCTAAAAAAGCCATCGAAAAAATCGCTTCAATGGCAGATATAGTTTTAGTACCAGAAGCAAACTACTTAGGACACTTTGCTAAATTTATAAGAATGTTTACTGATGTTCCTCCTTCTAAGATAGTTCAGTACAACATATATAGAGGAGAACCATTCATTCCTAAAGAAATAGAAGAAAAAGTAGAAGAACTTTTAGGTAAAAAAGTACAAGCTTAAAAAATAATCAGGAGGTATAAAAATGGATATACAATATGTTAGATTAGAGGAAAAACTTCCTCCAAGAGAATATAAATCAGAATTAGAAGCAACATGGTGTCCAGGATGTGGAGACTTTGGGGTTGTTACTGCCTTAACAAGAGCATTTTCTGATGAAAAGCTTGACCCAACTGCGTTATCTCTTGTTTCAGGAATTGGTTGTTCTTCAAGACTACCTTTATGGATGAATGCATTTGGACTTCACTCATGTCACGGTAGAGCAGTTCCAGCTGCAGTTGGTGCAAGACTTGCGAAACCAGAAGTACCAGTTATTGTAACTGCTGGAGATGGGGACCTTTTCTCAATTGGTATGGAACACTTCCCACATGCAGCAAGAAGGAACTTTGATATGGTTGTAATATCTATGGATAACAGAATGTATGCTTTAACTAAAAACCAGGTTTCTCCAACTTCAAGAACTGGATACAAAGGTTCTTTAACTCCTTATGGTAACCTTGACAATCCATTTAACGTTATAGATTTTGCAATAGCTTGTGGAGCTACATTTGTTGCCCAAACATATGCAGGAAACCCTAAACATATGACTGAAATTATAGAGGCAGGTATTGAACACAAAGGATTTGCATTCATAAACATCCTTTCACCTTGTCCAACTTACAACAAAATAGATACTTTCAAGTACTACAAAGGAAGACTGGTAGATATTAATAAAGAATTAGGACACGATCCATCTGATAAAGCTAAAGCACAAGAATTAGCTTCACACGCTTTAGATGCAGACTGGGATCCAAATGCTAAGGTTCCTATTGGAATATTCTATAAAACAGAAGAAGTTCCTACTTTTGAAGAAAAAGTAGAAGCTCTAAAAGAAAAATACAAACCTGAAAACCCTGATACTGTATGGGATGAAATCTTAGGAAAATACAAAGTATAACTTTAATCTAAAGTATAGATAATTCTATTCTTCCAAGCCCCCTCTCAATATTTGAGGGGGTTTTTTTATTTAATAACAAAAATCATACTAAAAAAAATAAAACAGCGTTATATTTTTCTTAAGGATGAAATATGGAGGTTGATCCATGGAACCTATTACTAAAGAAGAAGTAATAAAAATGATAGAGGAAGGGAAAGAGCTAAAAGGTATGGATTTTTCGTTTGCTGATTTAGAAGGAGTAGACTTCTCTAACCTCGATTTATCAGATACATCCTTTACTGGTGCAAATTTGAACAACGCCAAATTTGAAAACTGTAAAATGGACAATGTATTCATAGCAGATGCAGATATGGAAAATGTAAGTTTTAAAAATTCTCACTTAACAAGAAGCGTATTTCAAAGAGTAAATTTAAAAAATGCAAACTTTGAAAATGCAAATCTGTTCAGAACTCAGATAATGGTATCAGATTTAAGAAAAGCAAATTTTAAAAACGCTGTAATGATTAATTCAAGATTTGAGGACTCTAATCTGCAGGAAGCCAACTTTGAAAACACAGATATGAGAGGTTCTAACTTTAGAGGAGCAGACTTACAGAAAGCAAACTTTGTTAAAACTAAATTCAGTTATAGTGACTTTAGAAAAACGAAACTGTCAGGAGCATGGTTTGAAAATGTAGAAGCAGATGAAGTTCTGGTTTATGGAAGAAAACCATGGCTAGAAGGCTCAAAGGCAGATGTAAGATACGATCAAATTTTACCAAATAACTATGGAGACTAATGTATACTTTGTCTATATCTGCTATAATATTACCTATTGAAAGCATTTTATCTATGCTAAATTAAATAAAACGGAGGTTTTTTAATATGTACTATGTTGCTAAAGTTGACCAGGAAAAATGTGCTACATACAACTGTAGACAGTGTACTTTATTCTGCCCAGAAGCAAATACATTAATGTTTGATGAAGAAAAAAACAGCGCCTATGTTGATGAAGAAAGATGTAAAGGATGTGCTTTATGTGTATATGTTTGTTCTGATTTATTAAAAAGAGATTGTATAACAATGGAGATGGTAACATAAATTATATACACTGGAGGGTTTTATTATGGAAAAAGAATTAAAAGAAAAACTGGAAAAAGTTGTTGAACTGGTAAAAAACGTTATGGTCGACCCAGATATTGATGTAGACTACTGTATTCCAGAAGTCGCAACTACTGCTGATTCTTGTGATGTATCTGGTGATCCATATATAGTAGTGAAATACACAACAGAAGAAGGTGATGTTCACGAAAGAAAAATAAAACTAAGAAGACCTTATCTTGCAAAAACTCCTGAAGAAATAGCAAACTTAGTAACATTCTATATTGAGCAGTTTATCGAAGAAATTAACTCAGTTGAGTACGGCGGCGAATAAAAAGTAAATTATGATTTCTTCTTTTGTTATAACAGGATTTCTTGGGGTGGGTAAAACCACCCTTTTAATCAATACAGTAAAAGAACATTTTAAAAATAAAAAAATAGCCATAGTTGTCAATGAATTTGGAGAAGTAGGTGTAGATGCCACAATTTTAAAGAACGTTTACAGCGAAGTAATAGAAATATCAGAAGGTTGTATCTGTTGTAAACTTTCCCAGGAGTTTGAAAAAGGAATTTTAGAAATAATAGATAAACAAAAACCAGATTTAATCTTCGTTGAAACATCTGGAACTTCTGAGCCCTTTCCTATATATATGTCTTTAAAAAATTTGGGTATTTTCGTAAATGGCATAGTATGTGTAATCGACACAAAAAACTTTGACAACTATAAACATCACAGTACAGCCAAATATCAGATAGGTGGATCTAACATTCTTGTTTTAAACAAAACAGATTTAGTAGATGAAAATACGTTAAAAAAAGTTGAGGCTGAAGTTAGAGATATAAAAGAACAGTTCAATGTAAAAAATATTTTAACAGGAAAGCCTCTATTTAAAAACTATGTAATAGTAAAAACAAAATATGGAAAACTACCAAAAGAAATTTTCACAGATATACCAGATGTAAAAGACCTATCTCTGGAAAACATTTCACAGCTATTTCAATCAAACCATATATCAGAGGATAACTTTTCCCAAAAAATAGTTTATGTGCCTGATGGCATAGATTTTGAGGAACTAAAGAATATGTTGTCAAATTTACCTGATAACATATATAGAGTGAAAGGTATAGTAAAGGTTAGAGATTTTCCTAAACCTATAGTTATAAACTATGCTTTCGGTGATATCTCATTTGATGAAGTAAACCAGTACAACGGAAAATCCTTCCTTATATTAATAGGAACCAACTTAGAGAAAGAAAATATAATTAAACTTAATTAGTTTCTTTATGAAGATAATAAACTATTCTTCCTCCTATCAGAATAAAGCTGTAAGACAAATAAAGCCACGCAAGAAAAGCAAATATACCTGATAAAGAACCATAAACAGGGTTTGCCTTAGATGCAAATATTATATAGTAGTTAAATCCTACTTTTAGGATAACAAGGAAAATAGAGATGAAAAAAGAAGTCCATAAAATGTACTTAAGATTTTTTTCTTGCAATGGTGATAAATAGTAATAAATAGCAAAAAGGACTGAATAAAACATAATAAAACTGGATATCTGAGAAATATCAGTAATATATTTTAAAACCCAGTCTAAATCAAAAAAAGATAAAAATACTTCCAAGTATTTCCAGACAGCTGAATTAGATAATATATCAACAACAGAAGATAAGAACATAAGTGCAATATATATAATAATTAAAATGGTTATAAAGATAGGAACGCCAAAAATATATATAAAAGCAGTTTTTTTTAAACTCACTTTTACATCTTCAAATATATAAACCATAGCAGTGTGCAAAGAAGTAAATATGCTATTTGAAAAATAAAATGCCACAATAAAGCCAAGTATACCAAATACTGTTCTTTTTTCAGATAAATAGTTTATTACAGAAATAAACTTGGAAGTAATATTAGGAAAAAAATCTTTCATTAAATCAACTATTTGATGGTAGTCTGAAATGAAGATAGAAGAAATTGCTGTTATGACTATAAAAAGAGGAACCAACGACATTAACGTGTAAAAGGAAATAGCCGCAGCATGATACCCAAATCCTTTAAAAAAGAAATCTAAAATGCTATAAAAAAAGGCCGTTAGAAAACGACCTTTAAAAGATTTTTTAGTATCTAATTTTAATACAGAATAGGGATTTTTAAGTTTCAGATTGAACGGCTTCCTCTATTTTTTTGATTTTTTCTTCAACTTCAGCAAGTTCTTTTACTTTTTCTTCTTCTGTTAGTTGGTCGCTCTTTTTAACCAAGTTTCTAATCTTTTCTAATGCTTCATTTACGGATGTTTTTACTTTTCCTGTAAGCTCAGCTTCTTTTAAAGTACCTTCTATTTCTGATAGTTTTTGTAGAATTTCTTCTCTTTTATTTAAGGCAACATATGTACCTACAGCTCCAAGTAAAGACCCAATTACAACTAAAAGTGCACTTTTTTTCATAAAACTTATCCTCCATTAAATCTATTGTTATATTAATTTTAAATTAATCCGATTTTATTTTTTAGCAAATTTATAGCCTACATTTAAATCCGATATCATCTAAGGCACTAATAAACTTTTTGTTTTCTTCCATTGTACCAATTGAAACTCTTAAATAATTATCAAGGCCAAATGCTGGTCTTATGACAACTCCTTTTTCCAAGAGTTTTTGGTAAATCTCTTCTGCGTTTTCTACTTTAAACATTATAAAATTTGCATAGGATGGAACAAAATGTATACCTCTTTTCTCAAATTCTTCATACAGAAATTCTTTTCCTTTTTCGTTTTCAGATACAGTGTACTGTACAAATTTCTGGTCTTTTAAAGCTTCTACTGCCGCAATCTGTGCTAAACGGTTTACATTAAATGGCTGTCTTGCCCTTTCCAGAAGCTGGATTATTTCTTTTTTAGCTATACCATAACCTACTCTTAAGCCTGCAAGACCGTAAGCTTTAGAAAATGTTCTGGTAATTACAACATTTTTTTGAGGGATTTTTGGGTTGATAATATTTATATAATTTATTCCATCTGGCACACCGTGGTGTTTAGCATATTCAAAGTAAGCTTCATCGATTACAATTAAAACATCTTCTGGTACATTTTTGATAAATTCATCGAATTCTTCTTTTTTATTTGCAAATCCTGTTGGGTTACATGGGTTGTCTATAAATATGACTTTTGTTTTTGGAGTGATATTTTCTATCAATTTTTGTAAGTTTCGAGAAAAGTCACATTCTACAGGAACTTCTTTTATTTTAGCTCCTTGAAGTAGCGAAACTATTTTATACACTATAAATGAGTGCTCAAACATCAATACTTCACTATCATTGTCTAAAAACACCCGCGCTATCATATCTAAAACATCGTTAGAACCATTTCCAAGTATAATCTGGCTTTCATCTATTTCTAAAAATCTGGAAAGTGCTTTCTTTAAATAGTATCCTCCGCCGTCTGGGTATCTGTTAATATTAATAGCTTCCTCTTCTATTGCTTTTTTTACAAATAAAGAGCAGCCAAATGGGTTTTCATTTGAAGCAAGTTTTACAATATCATCAAGCCCAAGTTCTCTTTTTACTTCTTCTATAGGTTTACCTGGTTTATAAACAGGAACCTGAAGTATATGTTTAAGTGGATTTAACATGGTATACCTCTTTATATTCCTTTATTGTTCATCAAAAACGATGTATCAAAAAGTATAACTTTAATAGTCTCCCCATCCTTTATTTCATTCACTCCAATATCTACTACACCAAAACCGTTTGCATTAAGCATCCCAGTCAATATATTGGAACCTTGTTTACTAAAAGGTTTAGCAATAAATTCACTTCCATCGTATTCAACTTTAACTCTTATAAACTCTTGTCTGTCTGCTTTTTTTCTTTTATATCCACCTACAAGTTTAGCATTAATTACAGGGTTATAAAATTTCTCATGTCCCATCATCTTTCTAACGGCAGGTTTTACGAGAGTTTCACATACAAACATTGCTGCTACAGGATTTCCAGGTATTCCAAAAAATAGTTTTTCTTTTTCATTTCCCCATGTTCCAAAAACAACTGGTTTTCCCGGTTTTTGAGCAACTTTCCAGAATACTACTTCCATACCTAAAATTCTTGCCACAAAATCTTTTACAAGGTCATATTTTCCAACAGAAACCCCACCAGTAGTTAACAGTACATCACAGCTTTTTGCATAGTTTATTTTTTCTTCTAAATCTTCTGGGTCATCTTTTGCAAACCCTAAAATTACTGGTTTTACTCCAATTTCCATAAGCTGTGCATATAAAGCATATGTATTTGAAGTCCTAATATTTGCATCTGATTTTACAGGTTCACATATATCAAGTATTTCATCTCCAGTTGTCAAAATTCCAACTTTTGGAGTCTGGTATACATAAACTGTAGCTTTGTTTACTGAAGACATTATACCTATTTCTGCAGCTCTTATTAATTTTCCTTTTTTTATTAGAATGTCCCCTCTCTTGTAATCTCCTCCTTGAGGTCTTATATTTGCTCCTTTAGGTAGCTCCTGGAAAATAAAAACTTTTCCATCTTCGACTTTGGTAAGTTCTTTTTGTATTACTGTATCTGCTCCTTCTGGTAATAATCCACCTGTATAGATGGCTACTGCCTGTCCTTTTTCTACTTTTGGTTTTTCACCTCCTGCCTTTGCTTCACCAATAATCTCAAGCACAGCAGGATTTTCTTCAGAAGCACCTTTGATATCCTCATATCTAACTGCAAAGCCATCCATCCCACTGTTATCTGCAGGAGGATTGTCTCTATCGGCTATTATATCTTCAGCTAGAATTCTTCCGAGGGACTCATGTATAAAGACCTTTTCTGTTCCAAGTGCTTTTGTATGTTTTATTACTAAATTAAGAGCTTCTTTATATGAAATCATTTATTTTCCTCCAAATCTTTCTTGTAGAGATTTTACAGAAATTCCTTTTTCTTTGTAAGATTGAATGGCTTTAACTGCAGCTTTTGCTCCCCTTATTGTTGTGAAATATGGAACTTTATGTTCTACTGCAGCTCTTCTTATGTAGTAGGCATCAGATCGTTCTCTTTTTCCTGAAGGTGTATTTATTATTAGATGTACTTCTCCATTTTTTATTTTATCTACTATATTAGGTCTTTCTTCTGCCAGTTTGTTTACAAGTATAGAGCTTATTCCATGCTCTATTAAAAATCTATGTGTTCCTGTTGTTGCAAAAATATTAAATCCAAGTTGTACCAGTTTTTGGGCAATATCTAAAATTTTTGGTTTATCTTTATCAGCAACGGATATAAATACATTTCCCTTTTCAGGAAGTAATAAACCTGTTGCAGCTTGAGCTTTCCAAAAAGCAAGGCCAAAATCTTCGTCTATACCCATAACCTCGCCTGTTGATTTCATCTCGGGACCAAGTAAAGGGTCTACTTCTGGAAATCTATTCCATGGAAATACAACTTCTTTTATGGAATACATTTTTACGTCTTTTTCCCAAAAATCTGAAGCAGGATGTGTTTCTTTCAAAGAAAATATGTGAGGGATAATATCTCTTAACTTTTTACCTACAATTACTTTTGAAGCTATTTTTGCAAGCGGGTATCCTATTGATTTGCTTACAAACGGAACTGTTCTTGAAGCCCGGGGATTTACTTCTATTACATATATCTCATTGTCTTTTACTGCATATTGAACGTTCATTAACCCCTTTACATTTAAGGCCTTTGCAAGTTTTTTTGTCTGGTTTTTTACTTCATAAATAATTTCTTCTGGAAGCGAGTAAGGAGGAATACATGTTGCACTATCTCCTGAGTGTATACCAGCTTCCTCTATATGTTCCATTACAGCACCAACTAAGACATCTTCTCCATCCGATACAGCATCCACATCAAGCTCAACGGCATTGTCTAAAAATCTATCTATAAGTAATGGCTTGTCTTCTGTAACTAAAACAGCTTCTTCGATATACTCTAATAGTTCTGCAGTGTCATAAACAAGTCTCATAGCACGTCCACCAAGAACATATGACGGGCGTACCAACACTGGATAGCCTATTTTTTCAGCTATTATAATTGCTTCTTCTTTAGATTTGGCAATTCCGCTTTCTGGTTGCTTTAATCCTAAATCTATTATCAATTGTCTAAATCTTTCTCTATCCTCTGCAATATCTATACTTTCTGGAGACGTACCCAGTATATTAACTCCAGCATTTTGAAGTGGGACTGCAAGTTTTAAAGGGGTTTGCCCTCCAAACTGAACAACAACACCTATAGGTTTTTCTGCTTCTATTATATTTAAAACATCTTCTAAAACTATTGGCTCAAAGAAGAGCTTATCAGATGTATCATAATCTGTTGAAACAGTTTCTGGATTACAATTTA
>CAZEYS010000022.1:0-23231 GCA_964516095.1 uncultured Aquificales bacterium | reverse complement strand
TAAGCATGTCCCTTTAATGGAATTTTTTCCTGAAGAAGCTGTAAAAACAAATATTATGGGGACATATACTTTAGCAAAAGTATCAATTGATAATGATGTAGAAAAATTTGTTAATATATCTACAGATAAAGCGGTAAATCCCACAAGCATAATGGGTGCAACAAAAAGAATGGCAGAAATGATATGTAGTGCTTTAAACGAGTTAAATAAAACTAAGTTTATTTCTGTTAGATTTGGTAATGTTTTAGGAAGTAGAGGAAGTGTTATTCCAATATTTTTAGAGCAAATAAAGAAAGGTGGACCAGTAACTGTAACACATCCTGAAATGAAAAGATACTTTATGACCATTAAAGAGGCAGTATTATTAGTATTTCAGGCAGCAACAATGGGAAAAGGAGGGGAAGTGTTTGTTTTAGATATGGGAGAACCTGTTAAAATTGTCGATTTAGCAGAAAATTTAATTAAATTACAAGGACTTGAGCCATATAAAGACATAGATATCGTATTTACTGGCTTAAGACCTGGTGAAAAACTCTTTGAAGAGTTATTGACTGCCGAAGAAGGTACAGAAAAAACTTACCATGATAAAGTTTATATTGCAAAAATATCTAAAAATCTAAGCATTGATGCCGTTGAATATATAATAAAAGAAATAAAAGAAAGAATTATATATTCCTCACCGCAAGAAATAAAAAATTTTTTGAAAAAATATATACCATTTTATAAAGATAATAAAGATAAATATGAATAAAATCTTTAAAATCCTCATAACCGGCGGAGCAGGATATATAGGAAGTCATGTATTAAAAGCAATATCCAAAAAATCTGAATACAAAGTTTTAACAGTAGATAATTTATCTAAAGGATATAAGGAAGCTGTTATATACGGAGATTTAGCTGTTATTGATTTAAAGGATAAACAGGCTTTAGAAAGTGTATTTTCGCATTTTAAACCTGATGCAGTTATGCATTTTGCAGCTTTTATAGAAGTTGCAGAGTCTGTGGAAAAACCAGCAAAATATTACCAAAATAATGTATGTAATACTTTAAATTTACTTGAAATAATGGTTAAACATAATGTTAATAAATTTATATTCTCTTCAACTGCTGCCGTTTATGGAAATCCTTTAGAGATACCTATATCTGAGACTCATCCTTTGAACCCGATAAATCCATATGGACAATCTAAAGTTTTTGTTGAAAAAATTCTGCAGGATTTCGTTAAAGCTTATGAATTAAAATATGTTTCGCTAAGATACTTCAACGCATCAGGTGCAGACCCTCAGGGAAAGATTGGAGAAAGCCATAATCCAGAAACTCATTTAATACCACTTGTTTTAAAAACTGCTAAAGGAGAAAGAGAAAGTATAAAAATTTTTGGAACAGATTATCCAACTCCAGATGGAACAGCAATAAGAGACTATATCCATGTTATGGATTTAGCAGAAGCACACTTACTTGCTTTAGAGTATTTGTTAAATGGTGGAAATAGTGATGTTTTTAACTGTGGTTACGGACATGGATACTCGGTTAGAGAAGTTATCGAAACAGCTAAAAAAGTAACAGGTATAGATTTTAAAGTAGAGGAAGCAGATAGAAGACCAGGAGACCCTCCTATACTTGTTGCGGATCCTACTAAATTAAAACAAAAACTTAACTGGCAACCTAAATATAATGATTTAGAGTTTATAATAAAGACTGCCTGGAACTGGGAATTAAACAGAAGATACTAAATTTTTTTTCATAAGAATAGCAGAAGAGTTATCACTATAGTAGTTTTCCCTTTTACCATAAACTTCAAATCCAAATTTTTTGTATAAATTTATTGCTTTTATATTATTCTCTGATACTTCTAAATAAATAGACTTTATATTTTTTGATTTTAAGTGTTCTAAATATCTATTTAATATGTAGGAACCTATACCATGATTTTGATACTCTTTTTTTACTGCAAGCATCAGTAGTTCTGCTTCATCAAAGATGATATTACTATCCAAAAATGCTATCACAGCATCGCCATATAAGAATACCTTTTTAAAAGAAAATGAATTTGAAGATAATATATTATCTTGTGTCCATGGTTTTGAAAAGTTTTCTTTTAATATTGTTTCAACATCTGCAATATGTTTTTCATCAAAAGGAAGTTCTATAATTTGGTCGTAAATGATTTTATTAACTGCTTTTCTTCCTGCCATGATAATTTCCTATAGATATTAATTTTTACTTTATCAAATGTGTAGAAGGTGAAAAACTCTAAATAGTATTTTTCATTATAATGTAAGGCATATTTAGGCGTTATTATGTAGTTTTGTTTGTCAACTTCCTTTCCTTTGTTAAAAAAGGTTACTTTTACATACAGTTTTGGGTTACCGTTATCTGCAGTTGGTAAGTTGTGAGGTACTGATGTGTTAATAAGGATTAAAATTAGTTTTTCTTTTTCTTTTTTAGTAAAAGCCTGTAGCTCTTCAGATTTAATTTTACCTGTAGGGAACTGATGATTGTAAATCAATTTTGCAAAATGTAGATAATTAAACGGAAACTTTTGTATAAGTTTTCCTTTTTTTACAGGCTGCATATGACACTCTTGACAGGAAGTTTTCACACCTGTTTTTTTCCATTGGTTGTAAGTTTGTCTATGGCAAGATGCACAGGCAACGGACTTTCTAAATCTTAAATCTTTTTTAGAGGGATGAGGAGGAGAAAAAACATCATAGGGTCCGTGCATTGCTTTATCTACAGATGTAAAGTGGCACGAGACGCAATTTACACCGTCTTCCTGATGTTTGTTTCTTAGTTTTGGTGGTGTGTTTAGAGACATTTCAAGTGGAGCATGGCATTTGAGACATCTTGTTTTAGAATAGTTGTCAGTTGCCTTTTTATATGTAGGACTTATCCATGCTTGAGAATGTCTGGAAAGTTTCCACTGTTTATAAATTTCTTGATGACATTCACCACATCTTTTGGCCGGTGGGTGTTCTAATAAATCTTTTTCTTGAAATACTCTCCATACTTTACTGTCTGAACTACATCCAATTAAAAAAATAGATACTATTAAAAGTAGACTAATCCTCATTATTTTTTTTGACGTTATAAAAGTGTCCTAACTTATCTCTTTTTGTAAATATATATTTTTCATTGTATGGGTTGGGTTGTATCTGCAGAGGAACCCTTTCTACGATTTCTAAATCAAAACCATCTAATGCAACAATTTTTCGTGGATTATTGGTCATAAGCTTCATTTTTCTAACACCTAAATCTAATAGTATTTGGGCACCAGTACCAAAATCTCTTAAATCTGTATTAAATCCAAGTTTGTGATTTGCCTCTACAGTGTCATATCCTTCTTCCTGTAATTTATAGGCTTTTATTTTATTAACTATACCTATGCCTCTACCTTCATGTCCACGCATATAAACCAGTACACCTTTTCCTTCTTTCGCTATCATTTCTAAAGCCTTGTGAAGCTGAGATTGACAATCACATCGTAACGAGCCAAATACATCTCCTGTCAGGCATTCTGAATGTACTCTTACTAAGACAGGTTCGTCTTCTTTTATTTCTCCCATTACAAGTGCAACGTGTTCTGTTCCGTCGAGTTTATTTCTATAACCGTATATTTTAAATGTGCCGAACTTAGTTGGCAGGTATGCTTCTGCCAATCTTTCTACAAGTTTTTCTTTTTTTAAACGATAATTTACAAGGTCTGCAATGGTAATTATTTTTAAGTTGTGTTTTTTTGCAAATTCTATTAAATCTGGAAGTCTGGCCATAGTTCCATCTTCTTTCATTATTTCACAGATAACACCTGCAGGATAAAGACCAGCAAGTCTGGCAAGGTCTACAGATGCTTCTGTATGTCCGGTTCTTTCTAAAACTCCTCCACTTTTAGCTTTAAGAGGGAAAATATGACCTGGTCTTACAAAATCTTGGGGTTTTGCATCTGGACTAACAGCAAGCTTTATAGTTATTGCTCTATCATGGGCAGATATTCCTGTAGTTGTTCCGTATTTAGGATGAGCATCTATTGAAACACAAAAAGCTGTCCCTTTTGGGTCTGTGTTATCTTGAGTCATTAACGGAATGTTAAGTTCTTTACATCTTTCTGGTAGAAGTGATAGACAGATTAAACCTCTACCTTCTTTAGCCATAAAATTAATAGCTTCAGGGGTAACTTTCTCAGCAGCTAAAACAAGATCTCCTTCATTTTCTCTATCAGGATCATCTACCACGATAACCATTTTTCCATTTTTTATATCTTCAACTGCTTCTTCAATAGGGCTAAATGGAGATTTCATATTTTCACCCTCTTAGAATTATAAATTTAGTAGGAAAAATATATTCTTTTTAGAACCCAAATCCACCTTTATACATTATCCATCCTACTAAGAATATGGTAAATATTTGTAGAAGAATAATTGCTATTAAAGCTGGAAAATTAGATGCCTGACTATATTCTTCAAGGTGTTCAATCCTTAAAGCTTCTTCTCTTATCCTCTTCACTTCTTCTTTTATTTCTTTTAGGTCTGATTTGATTTCTTCCAGTTCCTTTTGAATTTCATTACTCATTTTGTTTCTCCTGTATTTAAGTTGTCATATCTTTTTCTTACATTTTCTATCCACTCTACAAAAAATGCAATAAATATTCCTAAAAACAGACCAGAAACTGAAGCAACAGCTAAAATTAAGGCCTTTTTGGGTTTATAAGGTTTTGTTGGTATACTTGGAGAAGTCAAAATTGTATATCCTTTGAGTTCTTTTAGTTTGGATTTATAGTCATCTAATGATATCTCAAGTACATATATTAAATTTTCTATATCTACAACATTAAAACCTATAATATTTCCTCTGCTATTTTTTAACCTTTTTATTATTAGTTGTCTAAGTTTTGATAACTCTTCTAATTTTTTTTGAGTTTGTTGAATATTTTGAAGCAATGTATCTTTTTCAAGCTTTATTTTTTCTTGTAATAAAGGATTTGAATTCAGATAATTAAGAATAGCATTTGCAATAGAATTTTCAAATTTGGGGTCTTTATCTTTGTAATCTACAGATATTGATACAAATGACGTATCACCTCTTTGTGTATTAGCATTTACTTTTACTAAATGCTTTAATAGCTTTTTATCTAATTTTAGTTTTTTTGAAAGTTCCCCATATTCGTGGTTCTCTATTAAACTATTTAAGTTATTTAAATACACTTTAGTTTCTTGTGCTGAAAGTATTAATTTTTCTTTTAAAGGGTCAATTGGCAATTTTACAGAAAAATCAATTTTATAAATAGGAGTTGCAGCAAAAATATAAATAACAGCAGCTATAATAAACAGCAAAGTAGTTCCAAATACATATTTCCACCTTTTTTTTAATATAAGCCATAGTTCATATAAATCTATTTCATCTTCATCATAACAAGGGGAAATCTGAGTTAAACTTTCTTTATTTTTTACTTCCAATCTATTTCCTCGTGTTGTTAAGGTTTTTTATTTAGATTAATATTTTATCACTTAATTTGCCGTGGAGATACAGTATGGAGATGAAGATTATCTTAATACCAATTGTAAGTGCTTTTATTGGATATTTTACTAACTATTTAGCTATTAAAATGCTCTTTAGACCTTATCAAGAAAAAAGGATTTTAGGAATAAAGGTTCCTTTTACGCCTGGTTTAATTCCAAAACAGAGAGAAAAAATTGCTAAAAGTATAGCCAAAACCATAAAAACTCATCTGTTACCTGAAGAAAAAATTATTTATGTAATAAAAAATAGTAATTACGAAGATAAAATAAGGGAAAGAGTAAAAATCATAATAGATGAACTGGTAGAAAGTACTTCAGAGGATATTAAAGAAATTATAAAAAATGGAATTTCCATTGGAAAGGTGAGTGTAAAGGGTTTTTTTATAGCTTCAGCCCTTGAGAAAGCCTTAGACAAAATATCCGTCAAATTAAAAGAAAAATTAAAAGAAGACTTATATAGAAGAACTTCCGAAAGAATTGTAAAGCAAATAGAAGAGGAAATTCCTCTGATACTTTCTCATATTGATGTTGAAAAAATAGTTGAGGAAACCTTACTTGAGATAGATATAGAAGAACTTGAAAAGATAATACTTGGAATTTCTAAAGACCAACTTAAGTATATAACTTTAATGGGTGCTTTTATAGGTTTCATTGTTGGAATGATCCAGGATTTAATTATTATAATCTTTTAAAATTTCTATAAACTTATCCATTCTAATTCTTGCAATCGGTGCAAAATCAAAAGACACAGTTTTTCCTTTTTTAAATCGAAGATAACCAGTGTACGCAACCATAGCAGCGTTATCCGTACAAAGATTCAAAGGTGGAAATACTACCTTAACTTTTTCTTTTTCTGCTTTAGCTGTTAAAACTTCTCGCAGCATACTATTTGCTGAAACTCCTCCGGCAACTACTATAGTATTTACCTTGTTTTCTTTTGCAGCTGCCAGTGTTTTGCTAACCAAAATTTCTATAACTGCTTCCTGAAAACTTCGAGCAATATCTGCTTTTTTATGTTCCTGCTTTTCCAGTTCCCTTAAAACTGCAGCTTTTAATCCACTGAATGAAAAATTATACTTGTGTTCTGGCTTTCCTTTTAAAAGTGGTCTTGGCAGATTTATAGAGCAAGTGCCTTGTCTAGATAGCCTGTCTATAACTGGTCCCCCAGGATATCCAAGGTCAAGCATTCTTGCTACTTTGTCGTATGCCTCTCCTACTGCATCATCTAACGTGCCTCCTAAATATACGTAATCTTCAAAATCTTTTACTAAATATAGCTCGGTGTGTCCTCCTGAAACTACAAGAGCAACAAATGGAAATTCAATCTTTTTTTCTAAAAATGTGGCAAAAATATGAGCTTCAATATGATGAACTGGAATAAGAGGTCGGTCAATTGAAAATGCAAGAGCTTTAGCCGCTGAAACACCTATTACAAGAGAAACTATAAGACCAGGTGCTGCTGTAAATGCTACAGCATCTATTTCTTTCAAGGAAATTTTTGCATCTTTTAGAGATTTGTCTAAAACATAGAGTATATTCTTCGTGTGTTCCCTTGCAGCAAGTTCAGGAAAGACCCCTCCCCATTCCTTGTGTATCTCAATCTGAGAAGCTACTACATTGGAAAGGAGCCCTTTATTTTCATCGTATATTGCTACAGCAGTTTCATCACAAGAAGTCTCAATACCTAAAATCTTCATATTAAAAACTTTTTTTGGCAAAGTTTAGTATTTTTATAGCATTAATTGCTGTTTCCAGCTGTGGGTCTTTAATATTTACTTTTTTACCTTTTATTTTTGCCTCTCTTTCAGCTTTTATTCTCTTTATCTCTTCCTCTTCTGAAACATGTACAACTATATCTGGCGTTATTCCTTTGTACATAATCATTTTTCCACTTGGAGTGTAGTAATGGGCTGTGGTTAATTTTAAACCAGAACCATCAGGTAGAGGTATTAATGTCTGAACAGAAGCTTTTCCAAATGTTGTTTCTCCAACAGCGATAGCTCTATGATTATCTCTAAGGGCTCCTGTTAATATTTCTGATGCACTTGCAGAACCTTTATTGACTATTAAAACTACTGGAACATCTTTAGGTATGATAGGGTCTGATTCTGAGTAGAACTTTTCATTGCTTCTTGGAGTTCTACCTTTTGTATAAACAATCAAATCCCCTTTTGGAAGTAGCATATCAGCTATACGAACAGCAGCTGTTAATAGCCCACCAGGATTATTTCTCAGGTCAATAATAATTCCATCTTTATTTTTAAACTTTTTAAGAGCTTTTTCAAATTCTTCTGCTGAATTTTCCTGAAACTGGGTAAGTCTTATATATCCAATATTGTTCTTGAGTTCCCTTGTTTTAACACTTTTAACTCTAATAATAGCCCGGGTAAGTGTAATTTTTATAGGTTTATCTAAGCCTTTTCTCCATATAGTAAGGGTAACTTTCGTGCCCGGCTTTCCTCTCATGAGTTTAACAGCCTGAATAAGGCTCATTTTTTCAACAGGTTTTCCATCAATTTCAAGAATTATATCTCCAGGTTTTATTCCTGCTTTCCATGCTGGTGTATCTTCAATTGGTGCAACAACTATTAATTTGTGATTCTCCATTGTTATTTCTATTCCAATTCCGCCAAACTCTCCCTGGGTTTCTGTTGTAAATTCTTTAAACTCATCTGGTGTAAAAAAGGCAGAAAATGGGTCTAAAGCATTCATCATACCTTTTAATGAGCTATAAACCAGCTTTTTAGAATCCACAGGTTCTACATAGTAGTCTTTTACAATTTTAAATACTTGTGTATAAAGACCTAACAGTTCTATATCTTTAGACTGGTCTTTTTGAGTTTTTGCATTTATACCAAAATTAAAACCGGCAAAAAATAACAGAAGTATCCCGCTGATAAGAGCTATTTTACTTTTCAAATTTTCTCTCCTTTTAGATTTCTCTTATTTACACTTAAATAATAATAACATTTTATATTTTTAACTCTTTTATAATTTCAAACTGCCTTTTAACTACATACTCACTTATCAGTTCTTCTGATTTGTCTTTATGGATAAATTCTATTCCCAATTTGTAGAACTGGCCTTCTTCATTAATGTTTCTAACTATTCCAAATACGTTTATTGGTCTGTTTTTTATTTTAAAACTTAGCTTTACCTTATCACCTATTTTAATTTTATCTTCAGGTAAATCACCTATTAAAATGCCGCATCCACCTATAGATATATCTGTAATTTTTCCTATAAGGTCTATATTGTTTGTGTATATCTTCACAAAAATATCCTCTTCAGGAACCACTCTTATGTATTTTCTTTTTAGTTCAGGAACTTTCTCAAAAGAAATTAACTTTAGCTTTATGGTGTTTGTTCTTATATCAGCATCTTTTACCTGTGTTTTTACGAAGGAGGGAAATTCATCAGATTTTATATATACGGTAGAATTTTGTATATAAAAGTTCTTATACCTGCAGTTTTCCATCTGAAGTTTAATAAATTTTTCCAAAAATAAATCTTCTATAAATCCTTTACATACAACTGGAACTCCTTTGTAAAAGCTAACAACTTGAACTTCTTTTTCAGCATCTATAATCCTTTTTATTCCGTGTAATATGATATTCAGCTCGTCGTTAATCTTCTCATTTTTTATTTCATTTACTTGTTTTTCAAGTTCTTTTGTATATTCCATATATGCCGTTTCTATTATAAATAGATAAATATCCAGCAAATCTACCAATACTTTTATCTTTTCAAAGGAAAGCTGTTTACTTACAACATAGTCTATATAATTTTTTAATACATATAAAAAACTTTCAGAAAACACAGGTTTGAGTTCTAAATGAAAATCTAAGCTTTCTTTTACCAAGTGTTTTAAATTATCTGCTGGATTTTCTTTTTCTAAGAAAAGTAGATTGTACACATTATCAGCTAAGGAGCGGGGTATGGAAATTTCCGATGTATCCAAGTACTGTAAAGATTTATCTGTGAAAAATTTTATAAATTCTTCCTTAAAATTATGAAAAAAATCTCTATCTTGCTGAAGTTCATTTTTTAAAAAATCTATCTTTTCCATATAAAAATTATAATAGATTCGGTTATAATTTTGTTGTGTTAATAAAATATTACAGGAGAAAGATTTGGGAGTACTTAGATTTTTAAATGCTGGAGAATCTCACGGACCTGCTTTAACTGCAATAATAGAGGGATTACCTTCTAATTTAAAAGTTTCTTCAGATTATATAAATAAAGAGCTGTCCCGCAGACAAAAAGGTTATGGTCGTGGCGGAAGGATGAAAATAGAAAAGGACAAAGTAAAAATACTATCAGGCCTGAGATTTGGTTACACACTTGGAAGTCCATTAACACTAATGATAGAAAATAAAGACTGGGAAAATTGGACAGATATAATGTCTATAGAAGGAAACCCTGTGGACAAAAGAGAAATAACCAATCCAAGACCAGGACATGCTGACCTTGTTGGTGGTATAAAGTACGGCTTTGAAGATTTAAGAAATGTTTTAGAAAGAGCATCAGCAAGAGAAACAACTACAAGAGTTGCAGTTGGCGCAGTATGTAAACAGCTTTTAGAAGACATTGGAATAAAAATAGGAAGTTATGTTATATCAATTGGGAACCTTTCTATCAGAGAAAAAATATCAGATATTCCTATAGAAAAAAGAGCTGAACTTGCAGAAAATTCAGAAGTCAGAATACCTTTACCAGAAGAAGACGACAATTTTAAAACTCTCATAGACCAGGCTAAAAAAGAAGGAGAAAGTTTAGGCGGTATATTTGAAGTTTTTGCGACAGGCGTTTTTCCTGGCCTTGGTTCTTATGTCCAATGGGATAGAAGACTTGACGGTAAAATAGCACAGGCTATGATGAGTATCCAAGCAATGAAAGCAGTCGAAATAGGAGAAGGCTTTTTACTATCTGAAAAACTTGGCTCACAAGCCCACGATGAGATATTCTGGAATGAAGAAAGAGGTTTTTACCATAAAACAAACAGAGCTGGAGGAATTGAAGGAGGTATGACAAATGGAGAGCCTATTTTAGTTAGAGTTGGTATGAAACCTATTCCAACATTGATGAGAAAAAAATCTCTCCAGTCTGTAAATATAAAAACTAAAGAGCCTTTTGATGCTGCTAAAGAAAGGTCCGATGTTACTGCAGTTCCTGCTGCTGCTGTTGTCGGAGAAGCAATGCTCGCAATAGTTTTAGCAGGTGCAGTTCTCGAAAAATTTGGAAATGACAACTGGATTGAGATAAAAAAGAGGATAAATGACTACAAGGAATCCGTTAAACACTTTCCTGAATAATTTTTAACATTCAAAAATTTTTTGCTATAATATTAGAAGTTTTGCCTTTGATAAAAATGATAATGGAGGAAGCCTTGGAAGGATTATACACTAACCATATAACTATGACTATTATTGAAATAATAGTCGTATTTGCTATATTCGCCATCTTTGCTAAGCAACCTAAACTAATTCCTTCAAAAATACAAAATATATTTGAAGCTTATATCGATTTTACTAAGAATATGATTGAAGAGAATATGGGTAAAAAGGGGATGAAATACTTCCCATTAATTGCTGGCTTAGGGCTTTTTATCTTTTTTGGAAACCTTATGGGTATGATACCTGGACTTGAATCTCCAACGGCAAATATAAATACTACCCTTGCTTTAGCACTGCTTGTGTTTGTGATTTACAACATTGAGGGTATTAGAGCTCAAGGATTTGTTAACTATTTCAAACACTTTTTTGGTCCAATAAAATGGATGGCACCATTATTTTTTGTTTTAGAGATAATTTCCCACCTTAGTAGACCAGTTACCCTTGCCCTTCGTTTATTCGCAAATATGACAGGTGGTGAAATACTAACTGTAGTGCTAATATTCCTTTTACCTTTCCTCGTTCCTCTGCCAATTATGTTTATACACTTTTTCCAGGTATTTTTACAAACATATGTATTTATGATACTAACTACTGTATATATAGCAACAGCTATAGTACAATCTGAACACTAATTAAGGAGATAAGCAGATGATTAATATATCTAAGGTACTTGTAAATATAGATCTTACTCCTACTGCAATTAAAGCGGTTGAATGGGGAAAAACACTTGCATCTTTATCTGGTGCTGAGCTAATACTGTTTTATGATATGGAAGAAACAAAAGCTGTAGGGGATTATGCTAATCTATTTGCATTCCCTGTTGATATTGATTTGGAAGAAAAAACCAAAGAAAATGTAAAGAAGGCTTTCGCCAAATATTTAAAAGATTTTGAAGGAAAATATAAGTATGAGTTTTTCTGCTGTGGTAAAGATAACTTAATAAAGTACCTGGAAGAAAACAAAATAGATATAGCAGTTCTTAATGAAAAGTACATGTCGATAATTTCAAAAACAAGCTGCCCAATACTAATTACGAAATAAAAACATTTTAAGGAGGTTTTACTTAATGAGAAAACTTACAGTATTTATGATGCTCTTATTAGCTGCAGGAGCATACACAGGAGCTTTTGCTGAAATGGGAAGCGCTGATGCAGAAAAAATAGCAAAAGCTATCTTCTATGGTGCTCTTGCTATAGGTGCTGGAGTTGCAATTGGTGCTGCTGCTGGTGGTGGTGGTGCTGGTCTTGGGTCTGCTGTACAAGGTGTTATTGAAGGTATGGCAAGAAACCCTAACATGGGACCAAAACTCTTAACAACTATGTTTATCGGTATGGCTTTAATTGAAACATTCGTATTATATGGATTTTTAATCGCTATTATATTCCTCTTTACTGGAATATATGATGGTTCTGCAGGATTTTCAAGAGGATAATATCTAAATTAAAATTGTGTTATAATATTTCACCTTTGGGGCGTATCAATTAGATACGCTCTTTTTCTTTAACTCATTATGCTGGAGGTTTTTAAATGGCTGAAAAGATACACAATAACCTATCAAATAAGAAGAGAAAAAGGACTTCAGGTTTTTTAGCAAGAAAAAGAACTAAAGCTGGAAGAAAAATTCTTGCAAGAAGAAGAAGAAAAGGAAGAAAAAGATTAGCCGTATAAATACTGTTAAAAATCTAAAAGAAATAAAGTCCATTTTTTCTGAAGGACATAAGTTTGAAACCAGGTATCTTATATTTCTTTATAAACTTAACAATCTGGGGTTTCCCAGATTTGTATTTATTTTATCTAAAAAGTTTTCAAAAAAAGCTGTTCAGCGAAACAGAGTAAAGAGGATTATAAAAGAAGCACTGAGAAAAAAACTAAAAGAATTAGAAAATTTAAGTTATGATATTGCTATAATACCTAAAAAAAATATTTTAAATTTGAAAATGCAGTATGTTCTGCCTGACATAGAAGCACTTATCTCTTATTTAAGAGCTTTAAATGAAAAAAGTATTGATAACACTAATTAAAATTTACCAGAAGATAATATCACCGGTGCTGGGAAATTCGTGTCGATATTACCCAAGTTGCTCAAATTACTCTATACAGGCTATAGAAAAGTATGGGGTGATAAAAGGTTTACTAAAATCTATCTGGAGAATACTTAGATGCAATCCATTTTCAAAAGGTGGAATAGATAATCCTTAATGAGGTCAGTATAGATGTTTAACAATGATAACGACATGCAAAAAAGAATTTTAGTATTTTTTGTTGTAGTTTCTATTTTATTAGTTGGATATACAATAGCCAATCAGTTATTCAGTCCGCAAAAGGAAAAAAAAGAAACTACGCAAATTCAGGAGGAAACTGTAAACCAAAAAGATGAAACAGTCGTATCCAAAACTTCTACTAAAACGCTTACTTACACATCTGGACAAAATTATGACCTTCTTCTAAACAATCAAAGATTTAATAGTGATAACCTTAAAGATTATGTGGAAGTAAAAACAAGTTACGGTGTAATAAAAATATCCAAGATAGGTGCAAGAATTATATCAATATACTTAAAACGTTATAATACTGATGTTATAAGCAAAATTTCGAAAGACAATAAAATATTTCCTACAGAAATAATAACCACAGACCCTAAATTAACGGCTCTTATAAATTTCTCAAAATACTCAGTTAAAAAAGAAGGAAATAAATACATATTTGAGTTAAATAAAAATGGCATCCATATTGAAAAAATATTTATTTTAAGCAAAGATGAAACTATATCTTTGGCTTTAAAATATGAAGGTTTAGAAAATGTTGGAATTGCAGTAATTAACGGTATAACTCCACCTATAGAAAGTCGTTCTTTTGGACATAGAGGTTCAGTGATAAAAACAGATAAAGAGCTTATCAAAATTGATGCAGATATTAAGGAAACGAAAATTGTTAGAGGAAACATAATATGGGCTGGAGAGGAAAATAAGTACTTTCTGCAAATGATAGCAAACAAAACAGGCTTTAGCTCTACATACGTAATACCTATTGCTAATGAAACCACTTTAACGCTATCCGAAATAAAGGGTAGTCTGAATGGGTTTTTCTTTGGAGGACCTAAATTATACTCTTTACTTGGAGAGATAACAGAAAAGTATAAAAAGCTGTGGAATATAGACCTTGCTTTAAGAGATACTATAGACTTTGGAATTTTCGGTATACTTGGGAAACCTCTATTTTTAGTATTACACTTTATTTATAACTTTACCCATAACTGGGCATTGTCTATTATTATCCTTACCATTTTACTTAGAATTGTTCTTTTCCCTCTTAACCATAAATCTCTTAAAGCTATGAAAAAAATGGCTGACCTGGCTCCAGAAATTCAAAAGCTTCAGAAAAAGTATAAAGATGACCCTCAGAAGCTTCAAGCTGAAATGATGAAGCTTTATGCCGAATCTGGAGCTAACCCTATGAGTGGTTGTTTGCCCATTGTAGCTCAAATCCCAATTTTTATTGCCCTGTATAATGTTTTAATGGTATCTGTTGAACTTAAAAATGTTTCATTTTTATGGATACCTGATTTATCGGAGCATGACCCTTACTATATTTTACCTGTATTAATGGGTCTTTCTATGATTGCCCAGCAGTGGATTACTCCATCTTCCGATAGAAATCAAAAAGTGATAATGTATATTATGGCAGGTGTATTCACATTCCTGTTTATGAATTTCCCAGCAGGACTTGTTCTTTACTGGCTTACAAATAATATATTAGGTATATTACAGAGCTTTATAGTTAATAAAACTATGAAAAAAGAAGAGAAAAAATCTTGAAAAAATTGAAAAGTATACTACTTTTAGGAAAAAATTTAATAAAAAAGCTTTAAAATGACAAAAGATACAATAGTTGCAAATGCAACACCATTAGTTCCTTCGGCTGTTTCCATAATACGACTGAGTGGAAAAGATGCCCTTAAAATAGGGCAGTCTTTATTTTCTAAAAAGTCGGAAATACAGCCTCGTAAGGCTTACTTTGGAAAGTTTTACGATACGAATGGGAATTTAATTGATGAAGGGCTGTTCATATATTTCAAGGCCCCTTACAGTTTCACCGGAGAAGATGTTGTAGAAATTCAGGTTCATGGTAGTGTTCCTGTAGTAAAGAAAATAATACAGGAATCTATAAAATTAGGTGCACGATTAGCTGAACCTGGAGAGTTTACCAAAAGGGCATTTTTAAATGGAAAAATTGACCTTACACAGGCAGAAGCAATAGCTCAGCTTATAGAAGCAAAAACAGAAAAAGCATCTAAAGCAGCGGTAAATATACTGGAAGGAAAACTATCAACCCAAATAAAACAGTTAAAAGACAGGCTTATGAATATTGAAAGTTTAATTGAAGCTGAACTAAATTTTCCTGAGGATGTAGAAGAAATATCTTTAAAAGACATTAAAGAAGATTTAACTTATGTGATTGAAAAAATAGAGTATTTACTGTCAACTTACAAAAAAGGTAAATTATTGACAGAAGGAATTAAACTTGCAATAGTAGGTCGCCCAAATGTTGGGAAATCTTCTTTATTCAATACTTTAATTGGGTATGAAAGGGCTATTGTATCTAACATAAAAGGAACCACCCGGGATTTTATAGAAGAAAGTTTTAACATTGAAGGTATTCCAGTAAAACTGATAGATACTGCAGGTATAAGAAATGCAAAAGATGAAATAGAAAAAATAGGGATAGAAAAAACAAAGGAGAAAATACAAGAAGCAGATATTGTTATATTTGTATTTGATGCTTCAAAAGGTTTAACAGATGAGGATTTGAAGATATACGAGGAAGTTAAGGATAAAAATCCAATCATAGTTGGAAATAAAAAAGATTTAGCACTTGATATTAATAATAAAAAGTATTATTTTAAAGATATAATTTTCACAAGTGTTAAAACCAAAGAAGGAATTAAAGAGTTAGAAAATGCAATTCTCGAAAAAGTTGGTTTAACAGAAGAAATAGATTCACAAGTTTATATAAATCTACGACATCAAACCGCCTTAAAAAATAGCTTAGAGATATTAAAAAAGATTAACAATAATTTGGAAAATTATGAAGCTTTTAAAGAACTTTTAATGGTTGAGATAAGAGAAGCCAAACATTATTTAAGCGAAATTATAGGAGAAATAACAACTGAAGATGTTCTTGGAAATATTTTCAGCTCTTTTTGTATTGGAAAATAATCAAGAACTATCAAGGAGGATTCAAAAATCATGGCACAGACAGTAGAGCTAAAGGATGTTACTTTAGACAAAATGCAAAAAATGACTCTGGCAGAGCTTCAGAAACTTGGAAAAGAACTTGGACTTTCCAGAACAACAGGTCTAAAAAAACAAGAGCTTATAGCAAAAATACTTGAACATAAAGCAAAAGAAGAAGGCTTAAATTTTATAAAGGGGGTTTTAGAAGTTTTACCAGAAGGATACGGTTTTATCCGTTCCATTGAGAATAATTACAATCCACATTCTTCAGATATATATGTTTCACCTTCTCAAATCAAAAAATTTGGATTAAGAACAGGTGATTATATAATCGGTATTGCAAGACTTCCAAGAGAAGGTGAGAAGTATAGAGCCTTAATAAAAATAGAAGCTGTAAATGGAATAGAACCAGACAAATTAAAGAAAAGACCTGTTTTCGATAAATTAACTCCATACCACCCAACTGAAAGGTTTAATTTAGAGTATGACCCCTCTGATTTATCTACAAGAGTTGTAAGTCTTGTATCTCCAATTGGAAAAGGTCAGAGAGGACTTATTGTTGCTCCTCCAAAAGCAGGTAAAACTGTTTTAATTCAGCGAATTGCAAAGGCTCTGATAAAAAATCATCCAGAAGTACATATAATCATTCTTTTAATAGATGAAAGACCAGAAGAAGTTACTGAAATGAGAAGAATAGTTGGTGAAGGTGCTGAAGTTGTAGCATCTACTTTTGATGAGCCTCCAGAAAGACATATGCATGTTGCAGAACTCATTGTAGAAAGGGCAAAAAGACTTGTTGAGAATAAGCAGGATGTTGTTATTTTACTTGATTCTATGACAAGACTTGCAAGGGCATCTAATGCGGTAACCCCTCCAACAGGTAGAGTTTTATCAGGTGGTATTGAAGCAACAGCTCTTCAAAGACCTAAGAAGTTTTTTGGTGCTGCAAGAAACATAGAAGAAGGTGGAAGTTTAACTATACTGGCAACTGCTCTCGTTGAAACAGGTTCAAGAATGGACGATGTTATATTTGAAGAATTTAAAGGTACAGGTAATATGGAACTTTATCTTGACAGAAAATTAATGGAAAGAAGAGTATTTCCTGCTATAAATATTGCAAAATCAGGCACTAGAAAAGAAGAACTTTTACTGGAAGATTGGGAACTGCAAAGACTGTGGATTTTAAGAAAGTTCCTATCTACTATGGATGAAGTTGAAGCAATGGAATTTCTATTAAGTAAACTCTCTAAGTTTAAAACAAACGAGGAATTTTTAAAGTCCATGAATACCTAAATAAAGAGTGTGGGGCAAGTATAGCCCCGTCATTAAAATGTTAAATTCATATTTAGATATATAAATCTACCTGGTTCTGGAGTTTTCATACCTGCAGAAAAAGGATTTCTCAAATAAGACAGATGTGTGTAGTAAAATTTATCAAATATGTTATCAATTCCAAAGCCTAAAGAGAAATTTTTAACTCGATAGCCAGCTTTTAAGTTTATCACTGTGTATGAAGGAGTTGCTGTTTCATTTAAAGTTGAATCAACTTTGTCTTGTTTAAATGCATGAATTACTTCGATAGTTGAGTAATATTTAAGATTATCGTATGTTAATGCTCCTCTTACTTTAAGAGGTGGTACTTCTGCGATATCTCTATCTTTGCCTGAATCTTTTTTGCCTCTCTGGTAAGCTGCCCCTAAATCTATAGAAATTGTGTCTGTTATAAGCATTTTTGCACCGAAATCAAAACCATAAAATCTGGCATCTACGTTATAGTATGACATTGCACTTTTTGTACTATCTTTAGATTTTATTTTTCTTATATAAATGTAATCTTTGACAAAACTGTAAAATGCATTAAGACTTAAAATAGAACCAAATTTTTTTATCTTAGAGCCTATATCTATTTCTGTATTTTTAGTAAGTTTCAGATTTGGATTTCCAACCCAGTCTGGTTTTGAAGGAGGTTTTCTTAATGCGATATATCTTTCTTGAGGGTCAGGAACCCTTACAGAATGTCCAACTCCAGCATAGATATAAGACCCTTTAGAAACGTAATATCTGTCCAGTAAAAAGCCTGTAATATATGTGTCGCTTTTAGATAAAGGACAGCTGTTATAGTACTGATAACATAGATTTTTATTTGTGGCTGAATATGCATCTTTATTTGCTGTTGATTTTGTGTAATCTGCTCTTATTCCAGCAGTTATGTTATTTTTTCTAACTTTTTTTGTTATTTCTCCAAATAAACCAATATCTTTTATATCTACATCTGGAATCATTCCTGCGTTATTAATTGTCATTATCACATTGTCAGCTTTCCAGTTTCTTATAAAACCGTCAATTCCAGCTTTAAATTGAAATGTATTAAAAAAGTGATTTTTCTCAATTTTAAACCCTTTTACCGAGCTTTTAGCATAAGTTCTCATCATGTAGCCACGGTTTGATTTTATTCCATTACTCCACGGAAGTGCACTTTTTCTCCATCTATCCTGCATATCGTGTTTTACTTTGTTATAGTAAAGTTTGATCTTTAAATGAAGGGGTTTAAGATTATATTCTCCAGCAATTCTAAAGGTTCTATCGTAAACTGCATCCATTAAAAGGTAAGGATATAAAACGCTTTTTGCATTTTGGTATGAAAAGTTTATTTTGATTTTATTATCTTCGTTGGGGGTAAAAACAGCAGAAGACCATATATCATCTATATCAAAAGCCTTTCTATTTTTTTGTGAGTCTTGATAATCGTTTAGTGGGTTTGGATGTTTGTACTCTGTTATTTTTTTTCCTTCCCCAGTTTTATAAGGTTTTGAATATCTTTTTTGAAATCCCACTAAAAATTTAATACTTTTGTTTCCCTTATTTATCTGAATATATCCCTGTTTATATTGAAAAGAACCAACTGTTGCTCCTGCATTAAAATGTGTTCCTTTTTTTGGTTCTTCGGTTATAATGTTAACTAATGCTGCTAATGAGCCCTGATTTTCAACATCAAAAGGTCCTTCTTTAATTATAACTTTTTCTACATTAGGGGTAGAAACATGAAAAATAGGAGGATCCATTCTGTTAGGACATGCATTATAAATATTTTCCCCGTCTATTAAAACATTTATATTATCTCTTGAAAATCCTCTTATATTTATATCATTTGCAGTTCCACCTTTTCTTATGTGATTAATTTCAGGATAAAGGTTAGAAAGTATCTCTCCTAAGTCTATCTGTTTTGTCATTTTAATTTCTTCTGAATAAAGCTTCTTTTTTTGTATAGTTTCCTCTTTCGTTTCTTCACCAACTTTTATTTTTTCTATTTTAAAAGTTTTACCCAAGGCTAAAGTTGGAATAATAAGGACAGCTGAGATATACTTTTTCATGTTATCGTTACCCTCCGTTTAATTTATCGTTAATTTTTATAAAATTTTAACACAAAAATAAATAAACCTTAGATTTTATTTGATAAAATCCTTTAACAACTTTAAAATTAATGTAAAAACAAAATAAGGAGAGGAAAATTGATACCTTTAATTTACAAACATATGTGTCCCAATTGCGGAGGAGATATTAGTTCAGAAAGGCTTGAAAAGGGTCTTGTCTGTGAGAACTGTCTTCCTGATGAAGTTTCCCATGAAGAACTCTGTGATTTTGTAGGATATGGACAATTCACAAAAATATGTGAGTTATGGGAAGAAGTAAAAGAGTTTTCAAAGTTTTTTGAAGAATTAATGAAAAATCCATTATGGTCTATTCAAGAAACATGGGCTATAAGGTTTTTCCTTGGTATATCTCATGCTTTACTTGCACCAACAGGAATTGGAAAAACTACTTTCGGGTTAACTTTATCTAAGTACCTTGTTGAAAGAAAAAATGGGAAAACATATCTCATTTTTCCTACGCAAATACTTGTCAACCAGGCTTATGATAGATTAATAAATTTTGGAGTGAACCCAGATGATATTGTAGCCTACAGCTCAAAATTCGCAAAATCAAAGAAAAAACAGGAAGAGCTAAAAGAAAGAATAAAAAATGAGGATTTTAAAATACTTTTAACAACATCTATGTTCCTCTATAAGAATATAGACATTATTCCAAAGGCAATTTATGACCTTGTGTTTATCGACGATGTAGATAGTATTCTTAAAAGTGCAAAGAATATAGATAAAGTTTTGATGCTTCTTGGTTTCACTGAAGAAGATATAGAAGAAACTATGAAATTTCTAAAATTTAAAGCAAAAATATTTTCTAAAGGACAACCTTCAGAAAAAGAAATAGAAATATACCAGAATTGGCAGAAAAAAATAGAAAAAATAGCCCAGAAGAGAAAAGGAGTGCTAATAGTATCATCTGCAACTTCTAATCCTCGTTCCAGAAGGGTTTTACTATTTAGAGAACTTTTAGGATTTGAAGTTGGAAGGCCGTCTTTAACTCTAAGAAATGTGGAGGATGTCTATGAAAGGCCAGATGTTGATAAATTGTGGGATAAATCTGTAGAAAAAATTAAAAAACTGGGTAAAGGTGGTCTTGTTTTCTTACCATCTTCAGAAACCAGAGAAAGACTCAATGAATATATAGATTTTTTAAAAAGTAAAGGTATAAATGCCATACATTATGAAGAATTCTGGGATAGGCTTAACGAATTTAGAGATGGAGATGCTCCAGTTGCAGTCGGTTTTGCAAGTTATAGAAATCCCTTAGCCCGTGGTGTTGATTTACCAGATGTTATTAGATATGCACTTTTCGTTGGAGTACCAAAACTTCAGTTTAATATATCCATAGAAGAAAAATTTACTCATCTTTACTATTTCTTGCTTATAATTACTCCATTTTTAACACGAAAAAAATTAATACCATGGGAAGAAACTTTAAAGTTGTATCAGTATATAAACTTCTTAAAAGTATATGCTTTCTGGGATGTTAATAAACTTGACGAAAAAAAACTGAACAAGCTTAAAGAAATACAGAGTTATGTTATATCATTACTTGAGAATAAAGAGATATTTGAAGCTATAAAAAACTCTCCGGAAGTTACTTTAAAAGAAGAAAATGGCCAATTCATACTGACCACTGCAGATGTAACAGGATACATTCAGGCTTCAGGTAGAACATCAAGACTTTATCCAGGTGGTCTTACGAAAGGACTGTCTTACTTACTTGTTGATGATGAAAAAGCTTTTTACTCTTTAAACAAAAAAGTTAAATGGTTCAACGAAGACATTGAATTTAAGCCAGTAGAAAGTGTTAATCTTGAAGAAATTTTAAAACAGATTGATGAAGATAGAGAAAAGGTTAGAAAAATCCTTTCAGGAGAGCAAATTCCCGAAGAAAGACAATCTTTTAAAACAACTCTTGTTATTGTTGAATCTCCAAATAAAGCCAGAACAATTGCTAATTTCTTTGGAAAACCTCTTAGAAGAAGACTAAAAAAAGTAGATGCTTATGAAATTGGAGTTGGAGATAGGTTTTTAACTATAGTAGCGAGTAAAGGGCATGTTTTTGACTTAAACAAGGAAGAATATTATTACGGTGTTAAAAAAGAAAAAGATTTATTTATCCCTATATTTGAACCTATTATTGAAGATGAAGAGAAGAATGTTTCAAAAAAAGATATTATCGACAGTATAAGAGAGTTAGACCTTGAAGTGCAGGAAATATTTGTTGCAACTGACCCAGACACAGAAGGAGAAAAGATAGCGTATGATCTATACTTAAACTCAAGACCGTACAATATGAATGTCAAAAGGGCTGAGTTTCATGAAGTTACGCGTAGAGCATTTTTAGAGGCTGTAAGTAACCCTCGTGATTTTGATGAAAATCTTGTAAAAGCTCAACTTGTAAGAAGGGTTGCCGATAGATGGATAGGATTTACTATTTCCCAGTATGTCCAGAAAAAGCTTCATAAAAAATGGCTTTCTGCTGGAAGAGTTCAAACTCCAGTTTTAGAATGGATAGTAAAAAGAACAGATGAAGCAAAACAAAAAATTGCAGTTGTAAAGGTTGTTATAAACAATGTTCCAGTTGAATTTACTTTTGATGATACAACTGAAGGAAGGAAGTTCTTTAGAAGTTTAGAATTTGTTATTGTTGAGAAAGAAAAGGAAGAAGAAGAAAGTCTTTTTGAAAAACCTTTCTCAACTGATGTTATGCTAAGAGAGGCCGCTTCTAAATTAAGATTTTCTCCTCAAAAAACAATGCAACTTGCTCAGGAGTTATTCGAATCAGGTCTTATTACTTATCATAGAACTGATAGCATCCGGGTATCTCCTGTAGGTGTATCAGTTGCAAAAGAATATATTGTAGACAACTTTGGAGAGGAATATTTCCATCCACGAACATTTACAACTGCAGGGGGTGCCCACGAATGTATAAGACCTACAAGACCTATTGATGCTGAAGATCTAAGGTCATTAATCTATACTATGAATTTAAGTAATATAACAAAAGACCATATTAAGCTGTATGATTTGATATTTAGACAGTTTATGGCTTCACAGATGAGAGATACAGTTGTGGAAAAGACAACTTATAAAGTAAAAGCTTTTGATAAAGAAGTAGAAACTGAACTTTTCACTAAGATTATAAAAGATGGATTTAACTTGATAAAACCTATACCAGTGCATTCGTTAGAAGTTGGAAAACACTCCGTGACAGACAGTAAAAAGTTTAGTCTCAGGCCAAAGGTTCCATATTACACTTATGCTACAGTTATACAGGATATGAAGGAAAAAGGTATTGGAAGACCTTCTACATATGCCATAACTATAGAAAAATTACTTGAAAGACATTACATCATAGATAGAAACGGATATTTATTTCCAACTAAGCTGGGAAGAATAGTTTTAAATATAATTAAAGAAAGAGAGGATTTTTATAGATTTGTTAATGAGAATTTTACCCGTGAGCTTGAAGAACTGATGGATAAAGTTGAAAATAACGAAGCAGATTATGAAGAAATCTTGAAAAAACTCTTTGAAGAGGTTATAAAATCATACTTTCACAAGAAGGTGGAAAGCTAAAAGCCCTCTTTATTATTTAGAAAAAATTGGAATGAGAAATTAAATATAGCTAATTGAGACAAAAAGCAATTTTTGTTAGAA
>CAZEYS010000021.1:0-23383 GCA_964516095.1 uncultured Aquificales bacterium | reverse complement strand
TCTTGATAAAGATATTACCCCATTTACCCGGGCCTCTAACGACGATGCTAGATTGTATGGATTAAATCTTGTAGGATTAAGAAGAAGAGGATTTTCACCAGAAACAATAAAAATACTGAAAGAAGCATATAAGATAATTTTTATAAAATCTCCAACTATAACTGAAGGTATACAAAAAGCACTTGAAAGCTTACCTAAAATACCAGAGTTAGAATACCTGATTAATTTTATTAAGGAATCAAAAAGAGGGATTACCCCAGACGCTACCAAAAAGAAATCGATATGAAAATAGGTCTTATTGCAGGTTCAGGAACACTCCCTTTAGAATTTGCAAAAAATGCCCAGCAGACTGGTGATGAAGTAGTAACCTTTGCTATAAAACACATAACAGATAAAAAAATACAAAAATATTCAAGCAAAATTTATTGGCTCCATTTTGGTGAAGCCCAAAAATTAGTAGATCTGCTTCATGAAAATAAAATTAAAAATTTAGTTATGCTTGGGAAAATTCAGCATTACTCGTTAATTTTTTCTTTCCACAAGTTGGATAAAAGAGCAAAGGAACTTCTATCTTCGTTAAAAGATAAGAAAGCTAAGACTATTTTAGAAGGAGTAATAAAAGAGTTAGAGAGTGAAGGTTTCCAATTCATCGATCCAACACCTTATCTAAAAAAGCTGCTTTTTCCAGAAGGTATTATAAATAGTGTACCTATTTCTCCTGACAAAGAAAAAGATATAGATTTTGGACTGAAAATAGCCAAAGAAATAGCAGACCTTGATATTGGGCAAACTGTAGTTGTTAAGGATGGTATAGTGATAGCTGTTGAGGGTATAGAGGGAACAGATGAGTGTATCAAAAGAGGTGGAAAACTTGCAGGAAAAGGGAGCGTAGTCTGTAAAGTAGCAAGAAAAAATCAAGATATGAGATATGATGTTCCTGTTATTGGTTTAAAAACATTAGAGTCTATGAAAAAGGCAGGTGCCACGGTACTTGCAGTAGAAGCCAATAAATCCTATCTATTAGATAAAGACCAGTTCATAAAAACAGCTGATAAATACAACATTTCTGTAATTGGAGTTCCAAGTGAAAAATTTAGATGAGAAAAGTTATATAGAAGAGATAGAAAAGGTATATATAAATCTCAAAGGATGTTTTTCACTCCTTTCTCCTAAAGAAGCTCAAGTTATACATAATTGGTATAAAAATAACGTTAAATTAGATTATGTAACAAATGTTTTAAAAAAAGAAATCCTTAAACTTCCCAAAAAGAAAAGGAAGAAGTTTTCACTAATACAGCTTGATAAGATAATAAAAGAAGAAATATCTAGTAAGTCCAATGATAAAAAATTAGATTTAAAAGAAGATCCAAAGGTAATTAGAAAAAAAAGAATTTTATCAAAATGGAAAGAAATCTCAAAAAAGAAAAACATTCCAGCCTCTCTCCTACAAGTGCCAGATGATTTTAACGGTGATTTAAATTTATATCTGGAAAAAAAAGTTATCGACTATATATGGAAAAATCTACCAATTAAAGAAAAAGAAAGATTGGTAAATGAGGCCCTGGAAATCCTCAAGGGAGAAAAAATCCCAAAAACAGATAAAAAACATGCTGTAAAAGCTATTATTTATGACAAAATAAAAAAGGAAATAGAGGGATATTAACCCTCTGAAGTTTCTGTACTTTTTGCCTTTAAATAATTAGGAGCATAAGAAGGAATCCATCCATCCCACGCTTTCGCTCTTGGTTTATCATAATCTGGCCAGATTTGCTGATCTTGTCTCCATTTTGATTTATCATCAAATTTTTCTTTTCCTCTTCTTGCTATAAAATCATCAGCTATTCTTGACAGCTCTTCTTTGGTTAGAACCCAGCTTCTTCTTGTATAAGAGGAAAGGTCATAAACATCCGTATGAATGATACAATCAGTTGGACATGCCTGTGTACATAATCCACAAAACATACATTTTGATAGATCCATATCAAAAACATCTAATACCTTTAAACCATGATGCGGATGATCTTCTGGTACATCCAGTTTTTTAGCTTTAATTGTAAAAAGTTCTGGAACTGGACAAGCAGCTTGACAGAATTTACATGCAATACATCTTGTTTCACCCATTTCAGGAGGTTTTATTTTAAGTTTTTTTACCCAGCTATTAAAATCTTCAGCTTCAGTTCCATCCACATTTCGAAGACCATGTACACCTCTGAATCTGATAGCAGGTGTAGACACTTCATATGGAAAATCTATGGTTATCGTCTTTCTCCATAAGTGTTTAATTGTAGTTTTTAAACCTTTCATAAAATCTAAGAAAAATAGTTTTTCGATTAGGCTTTGTGGCTTTACATTTCTATTTAATCCAACTTTTTTTATTCCCATTTTTAATCCTCCTTAATTACCTGTCAGTTTCCCCAACCACTGGATCAATGGTAGATAAAAGTGTGATAGCATCTGCAATAGGTCTTCCAATTATGGCTTTTGTAAATACCTGTAAATTGTAAAATGCTCCAGAACGAATTCTAACTCTGTGTGGTTTTATTGATGCTTTTTTATTAAATATATAAAATCCTAATTCTCCTCTTGGGTTGTCAGTAGATGCATATACTTCTCCAGCTGGTAATTTTAATCCTCTTCCATCAATGGATAATTTTAATTTTTTGGGGTCTTCAGGTTCTAAGAAAAATGGATCATCAGGCGTAAAATCATTTTTTAATTTATCAATACACTGCTTTACTATTTTAGCACTTTGTTTCATTTCTTCTATTCTCACTAAATATCTATCATAAGAGTCTCCAACATCTCCAACTGGGATGTCGAAATCTACTTCAGAATACATGTCATAAGGGTCTATCATTCTTATATCATATGGAACTCCGGAAGCCCTTGCTACTGCACCAGTTAAACCATAGTCATATACGTCTTCTTCTGTTAAAACACAAACATCTTTGTTTCTTTTTAGCCATATTCTATTTCTTGTTAATAAAGTTTCGTAATCACTTAATCTTTGAGGAAAGTCTTCTATGAAGTGTTCAATTGCCTCCAGTGCACCAGCTGGTAAGTCAGCAAAAACTCCTCCTATTCTGAAGTAATTTATAGTAAATCTCGCTCCAGTTATACCTTCAAATATGTCCATTATCTTTTCTCTTTCTCTGAAAGTATACAAGAACATTGTTAGTGCACCAAGGTCTAAAGCATAAGTACCGAGCCATAAAAGGTGGGAATTAATTCTGGAAAGTTCAGCCATCATAGTACGTATCCATTTAGCTTTGGGAGGAACTTTTTCATGTATTCCTAACATCTTTTCTGCAGCTACTACATAGGCATGGTTCTCATTTATTGCAGCAATGTAGTCCATTCTATCTGTATATGGAATAAACTGTTGATAACCTATGTTTTCGGCTATTTTTTCAACACCTCTATGGAGCTGGCCGATGATAATATCACACTGTTTTACATATTCTCCATCTAGGTCAAATAAAAACCATATTGTACCGTGTGTACCTGGATGTAAGGGTCCCCAGTTTAATACTATCTGGGATTTCTTCTGAGGAAGTCTTGCTTTCTGAGTTTTTTCTAAATCTTCAAGGGTTGGAAGTGCGGTGTGCATTCTAGAATAGTTAAACATTCCTTCAAGCTGATCACCTCTTTCTACTTCGTTTAAAGAAGGAAGTTCAACTTCTTCATATCCTTTCAGAGGAAAGTCTTTTCTCAGTGGATGATAAGGATAGCCTTCCCACATAAACATTCTTACTAAGTTATCATGACCTTCAAATGTAATCCCAAACATATCCCATGCTTCTCTTTCTGCCCACTTTGCCCCTGGCCAGAGTTTCGTCAAAGTAGGAAGAGTTTCATCTGTAGCCCAACTTTTTACTATTATTCTTTCTTTATGTTCTGGTGAATAAAGTATTAGTACACCTTGAAATCGTGGATTTTCTTTTGGACCATGGTCTATGATAGTCCAGTCTATAAACATTTTAAATGCGAAATCTGGATCGCTTTTTAAAAATTCTAAAAAGTTAATTAACTTTTCTTTTGGAACCTCTACTGATACATATCCATTAGAATCTTTTACTTCCACAAAATCAAATTTATCTTTTAATTTGTTAGCTTTTTCTAACTTTATCCAAGACATATCCCTTTTCTCCAGATTTTTAAAACGGTGTTATAAAATTCTACATTATTTTAAAATTATTTATCAAGTTATTAAATTTATAGGGCTGGTTAAATTTTAATAAAGATATTATATTTATAAGATATTTAATATAAAACATAAATGGAGGATTGATATGGCTGACAATAATAATGTGGAAAATACTTTAAAGAAGATGGCAATAGTTCTTGAAAAGGTTGTTAAAAAGGTAGATGAACTGGATAAAAGGGTAACGAAACTTGAGATGAAAGTATTAGGACAGGAAGCCAAAGAAGAAAAACTAAATCAAAATAAACCTTCAGTATCTCAGCCAACTGCTCAGGCACAACCTCAAGCTTCTTCAGGAATGGGAGGTTTTGGAACAGGTTTTTTAAGTTCTTTACTTGGTACTTTTGCTGGAATGAGTTTATTTAATTTATTATTTAACAATAGTGTCTCTGCATCAGAACTTGCACATGAGGCTGGAGTTTCAGAAGATGAACTTCAAGAAATTGAAGAGAAATTGGATCACCTATCCGATGAAGTATCTGAAATTGACCAGAAGTTAGATCAGATAGATGAAAGTATAGATGAGATAAATTCTCCAATGGATAGTGATTTCATATCTATGGATGATGATGTTTTTGACGATGATTTTGGAATATCAGATGATTTTGATGTAGTGTAAGGGGAATACTCCCCTTATTTTGCTCCAAACTCATCGCAGGAGTCAAATACATATTTTAAATACGCTACGCTAGGTCCTCCACCCATAAGAGCTGCAACCATAGACGCTTCTATAATTTCTCTTCTACTGGCTCCATGTTTTATTGCATTTTTAACATGATAAGCAATACAGTAAGGGCACTGTGATTTGACAGATAAAGCTATTGATATTAGCTCTTTAGTTTTCAAATCTAAAACACCAGGACCTTCTGTAGCTTCAAAAAACTCCATAAACGCAGCAACAAATTTGGGGTAATCTTTTTTTAGTTCTTCAAAAAGTGACAGAAATCTTTTGTAATAGAGTTCCATATCCACTTTACTGTCTTTTTTTTCCATCTTTTAACCTCCTTGACACCAATAACAGTCTGTTTATCAATAAAGATAAAAATTACAAAGACCTATGGCAACTTTTAATGAGTATCGTTTTAATATAAAATAACTATCTGTAGACTAAATAAAATATTTAGTTTGAAAATGGTAATAGGAAGTATTGTTTTTGACATTCATATTCCTTACGCTGCTTCTCTAAAAGAAAAAAGAATGGTAATAAGGTCACTAAAGGAAAAACTGCGGTCTAAATTTAACGTTTCAGTATCTGAAGTTGGAAATCAAGACTTATGGCAGTCATCATATGTCGCTGTTGTTTTTGTTTCTCCAGACAAAAAACAAACTGAGAAGATTATGAATTCTGTGATAAATTTTGTTGAAATGAACTTTCCAGAACTTCATATAAATATCCATAAGGAGCTAATATGAATATTGATAAAATTTTAGTTGCTACCACCAATAAGGGTAAATTGAAGGAATTTTCTAGAATGCTTGGTGAGTTTAATATTAAAGTTCTTTCCCTTGATGATATGAAAGAAAAAATATCTATTGAAGAAAGTGGAAAAACCTTTTTAGAAAATGCTATAAAAAAAGCTGAAGGTTATGCGAAATTTTATAAGATGCCTGTAATAGCTGAAGATGCAGGTCTTGAAATTGACGCTCTGGATAAGTATCCGGGAGTTTATTCATCAAGATTTTACGCCCTTGAGTATGGTGGTAAATTGGAAAATGTGGAAGATAAAGATAAAGCGAACATAGAAAAAGTCTTAAGGTTAATGAAAGGTAAAACCAATAGAACCGCAAGGTTTAAAAGTGTTATAGCCTTCTACTATCCAGACGATTTTGGTATCTGGTCGGAGGGAATTTGTGAAGGAAAAATAGCTGAAAACCCTATTGGCAGTGAAGGTTTTGGATACGATCCAATATTCATTCCTAAAGGCTACGATAAAACGATGGCTCAACTATCACCTGACGAAAAAAACAGAATATCCCACCGAGGTAAAGCTGTCAGAAAACTTATCACTTTATTGAAAAAGCTAACATAAACTTTTATACACCTGCAATAACTTCAATTTCTATTAATGCTCCTTTTGGAAGGTTGGAAACTTCTACAGTTGCCCGTGCAGGTTTATGTTCGGTAAAGTATTCTCCATAGACCTTATTTACTTTTTCAAAATCATTTATATTTTTTAAGTATATAGTTGTTTTTACTACATGCTCAAAAGAAAGTCCTGCTTCTTCTAATATAGCCTTTATATTTTCAAGTACCCTTCTTGTTTGAGCTTCAATATCTCCTTTAATAAGTTCCTGTGTGGAAGGGTCAATAGCTATCTGTCCAGATACAAAAAGAAAACTTTCAAACTTTACAGCTTGAGAGTAAGGTCCAATTGCTTTAGGAGCTTTATCTGTATTTATCATTTGCATCTTTCTTACCTCAATCTTTTAATTTGCCTTCTAAAAACTGCTGATAAGCTGATAAATCTAAAAGACCGTGACCGCTTAGGTTGAAGAGAATAACCTTGCTTTCTCCAGTTTCTCTACATTTCAAGGCTTCATCTATTGCAACTTTAACTGCATGTGCTGACTCTGGAGCCGGAACTATTCCTTCTGCTTTTGCAAATTCAACAGCAGCTTTGAAAACTTCTGTTTGCTTTACAGCTACAGCATCTATAAAACCTTCTTTATATAGGCCAGATACTATTGGAGACATTCCGTGATACCTTAAACCCCCTGCATGAATAGAAGGAGGAACAAAATCGTGGCCTAATGTATACATTTTTAGTAATGGTGTTAGACCTGCTGTGTCTCCAAAGTCATACTTGTACTCACCTTTTGTTAACGTTGGGCAAGAAGCTGGTTCTACAGCTATAAATTTTGTACATCTGTTTGATGTTAAGTTCTCAAGTAAAAATGGAAAAGCTATACCTCCAAAATTAGAACCACCTCCAGCTGATGCTATAACAACATCTGGATAATGTTTTATTTTTGCAAGTTGTTTTTTTGCTTCCAGCCCTATTACAGTTTGGTGTAGCAGTACATGATTTAGCACACTTCCAAGAGAGTAATTTGTTTCTGGGTCTTCAAGAGCTTTTTCTATTGCTTCGCTTATTGCAATTCCAAGACTACCTGGGTTTTCAGGGTCTTCTTCCAATATTTTTTTACCAATTTTTGTGTAAGGACTGGGAGACGGGATAACTTTACCACCCCACGTTTCCATTAATATTCTTCTGTATGGTTTTTGCTGATAACTAACTTTTACCATAAATATGATAGGTTCTATATTAAAATACTGGCAGGCAAAGGCTAAAGAACTTCCCCACTGTCCAGCTCCTGTCTCTGTTGTAAGTTTTTTAATTCCTTCTTTGGCATTATAAAAAGCCTGTGCTACTGCTGTATTAGGTTTATGGCTTCCTGCTGGACTTACACCTTCATATTTATAAAATATCTTTGCTGGAGTCCCTAAGTACTCTTCTAAATTTACAGCTCTTACAAGAGGTGTGGGTCTCCATATTGCATATATATCTTTGACTTCTGGAGGTATTTCTATCCACCTTTCAGTTGATACTTCCTGCTCTAATAAACTTTCAGGGAATATGGTTTTTAATTTTTCTAAGGATATAGGTTCATTTGTCTGTGGGTCTAAAGGTGGTTCTAACTTAAATGGTAAGTCTGCCAATATATTGTACCAGTGGGTTGGCATCTCGTGTTCAGTAAGCAGTATTTTTCTCATTAAATCTCCTCCAGATTTATTTTCCCTTCATAAAGGGCTTTACCAACTACAACTCCATACACACCATAGCTTTTAAGTTGAAAGAGTTTTTTTACGTCTTCTATAGAAGAAACCCCACCAGATGCGATTACAGGTTTTGATAAGTTTTCAGCAAGTTCCTTTGTTCCTTCTACATTAGGTCCTACAAGGGCACCATCTCTATTTATATCTGTATAAAGATATCCCCATATAGGTAAATTTTCAAAGAGTTTTGCAAACTCTAAAGGTGTGTATTCTGTTTTTTCCAGCCAACCTTTAACTGCAACTTTCCCATCTTTAGCATCTATTCCAAGAATAACCTTATCAGGAAAATCATTAACTATTTTTTCAAAAGTTTCCCTATCTTGATAAGCTAAACTTCCAATAACAATTTTATCAACACCTGTTAGAAACATTCTTTTTGCTCCTTCATAACTCCTTATTCCACCACCAAACTCCACTGGGATAGACACATTTTTTACTATTTCTTCTACGATTTTGTAATTTTTAGGATAGCCTTCAAATGCTCCATCCAAATCTACAATATGTAAGTGTCTTGCTCCTTTTTCCTGCCACATTTTTGCCACGTCTACAGGATTTTCAAAGTAAACTTTTGCTGAATCAGGATTTCCCTTATAAAGTCTTACAGCTTTTCCCTCTTTAATATCTATTGCTGGAATAATAAATTCTTTCAGGCTCAAGCTTTTTACTCCTTCAAGATTTTTATAAATAAAAGTATAGCAATAATTATAGCTATAAAAAGAAATATATATCCATAAAAGTCTTTTTCAGCTAAAAATAAAAAGCCAGAAGTTAAACAAGAGGAAAGTACCAAAATAGAATAAACAACTTTATTTACCTGTGCTTTGAAAAAATCTTCTTTAATTTCCCAGTCTTTAGAAAGGGTTGATACAGATAGTTTATCTGTTATAAGTTTTTTATATATTTGTTCGGCTTTAAAAGGAACATTATAAGTTATAAATCCTATTTGCTTTAGGTCTTGATATTTTTCTTTTACATAATCCTTAACTCCTTTTTTTAAATAAAATTGAAGCCTCTGAGTTGGATTATATTCAGGATAAAGTTGACGAACTGTTCCTTCAAGATTTAAAGCTGTTTTACCTAAATAAGCTAATTGGGAAGGAAGTCTCAAATGGTTTGATTTAATTATATCTTCAATAATGTCTATTATCATTTCCTTAAGATTTATTTCTTCTAACTTTTTATTGTAGTACTTTTCTAAAAAATCCATTACATCGTTTTCAAGTTTATTTATATCTGTTTTGGGAGTTATCATTTCAAGTCCTTCATAAAAGTTCATAGCAAGGTAAATATTCCTGTTTAAAACTGCGTATATATGCTCATAGAGTAATTTTTTGAAATTAGATGAAAGTCTACCTACCATTCCAAAATCTAAACAAGCTATTCTCCCATCTTCCATTACCAGTAGATTTCCCGGGTGAGGATCAGCATGGTAAATACCATCTACAAAAACCATTTTAAAATATGCATCGGTTAAATCCTCAGCTAATTTTTTTAAGTCAAAACCTTTATTTATTAACTGGTGTGTTTGTGAGATTTTTACTCCTTCTATAAACTCTAAAACTAATACTTCTTTGGTAGAAATCTCTTTAAATCTGTTTGGAATATAAAATTTTTTGGAATTTTCAAAATTTTTTCTAAATATGTCTATATAATGTCCTTCAATTTCAAAATTTAGCTCTTTTTTTATGGTTCTTTTAAATTCTTCTATTATGCTTTTTAAATTTAATTCTTTTGCAGTATTAGAATGTTTTTCGAGAAAATCAAATAGCCACGAAAAAAACTCAATATCTAATTCCACTATTTCTTCAATATTTGGTCTTTTAACTTTTACAGCTACTTTTTCACCAGTATGAAGTATACCTTCATGCACCTGAGATATTGAAGCACTGGCAATAGGTTTTGGATTTATATAAGCAAATATATCTCTGTAATTTTTGTAATTTCGATTTAAAACTTTTTCAATCTCACTGAAATCAACGGCAGATGCTTTATCCTGTAACTTTGTAAGCTCTATTACTATAGATTGTGGAAGAATATCAGGCCTTGTACTTAAAACCTGTCCCAGTTTTATGAAAGATGGGCCAAGGCTTTCCAGTGCCTGTCTTATTCTTTGAGGCTTTATACTTTCATCTATTTCAAATCCAAGTAAAACTTTAAAGTACTCATATACGTTGTAAAACCCTATCTTAGAAAGCTGGACGCTTATATCCGTAGCTCTTTTTATTAGTTTTATTTTCTTCTTCATGCATACCGGTAATGTATAATAATTTTTCTAATATTTAATCACAAAAGTGGAGTTTCTTATGCTTGCTTATTCTCTACAGTTAAATCTTGAACTTGGAAATACAGAAAAAAATATGGAAAAGGTTAAAAGATATCTTGAGGAGGTGAAAAAAGGGTCACTTGTACTAATGCCAGAAATGTTTAGTTGCGGATTTGATAACGAGAACTTAAGTGAACATGCAAAGATTACACCACGAATTTATAAAACATTAAAGGCAATATCTAAGGAAAAAAATCTTGTTATAAGTGGTACTTTACCTGAAAAGAACAGGTACGGTATATACAATAAAGCATTTATCATAGATAATGGAGAAATAATATTTAAAAGAGCAAAAGCCAAATTATTTACTCCAACTGGAGAAAATAAATATTTTAAAGCTGGAAAGAATAATTTTGATATTGCTGAGAGTTCTGCTGGTAATTTAGGAGTAATGATATGTTTTGAACTAAGATTTCCAAATATATCTTATACTTTAAGGAAAAAAGGCGTTGAAATTATTCTGGTTCCTGCTCAATGGGGAGCGTCTCGAAAAGAACATCTTGAGGCTTTATCTAAAGCCAGAGCTATAGAAACACAGAGTTTTGTAATCGTGAGTGATACAGTAGGAAAGATTGGTAAAGTTAAGTATGCTGGAAGCTCTGCTATTTATGACCCATGGGGAAAAACTTTAGCTTTCTTAGATAATGATGAAGGTATGATATGTGCAGAAATAAACCTTTCAGAAGTTGATAGAGTGAGAAAAAAAATAAAGATGGACATTTAAAACTCAACAATTTGGAATTTTCTCAAAAACTGTTCATCCACATCTATAACCTTTGATTTGATTAATTTTTCTATCACCTTTTTATCACAGAAAACATCCTCTGGCCATTGTCTAAAGTATCCATCTTTTTCATTTTTCCGTGTAGCATCTACTCCCCATATATCTTCTATCCACACATCGTAAATAGCATCAATGTTATTTGTTACCCTCCATACAAGCATGTAAGGGTTGTCTAAATCGTTCATATAGTCATCTACAAATACCACTATTTTTAGATATTTCTCTAAGCTTTTGAGTTTGTGAAAGATTTCCTTTACAGGTTTTGTTTTTACCACTTTAATTACAGTTATAGGATTTGCTGTATCTGTAAAATACTGTTTTAACTCTATAATATCTTTATCTATCTGTTTTACTTTCTCAAAAAGCTCCTGGTCTGATAAAACACAGATATCCTTTTTTACAGGAGAACCTGTTGCATCTATTCCTAACTTACCACCTACTAAAGGTTCATAACTTGCATGATCCAACTGGTCTACAATTCCTTCTGTAATAAGGAAAGATTTTTTAGAAAGTCTGTTTAACACATATTTTGTTAAATTTACATAATCTTGTAAATCAGGGGCTTTTTCATCAACAAAAACAGCATGCTTTAAAAAACTCATCTGACCAACACCCCATAAAGCATGCATAATCTGTTTTGAATGTCCTTTATATCTGGGAGAAATTTTTCCTAAAAGCAGGTTGTGAAAACAACCATTTTCAGGCATATGATAATCAATTAAGTCTGGCGTAGTTGTCTGTAAAAGAGGCAAAAAAATTCTTTCTGTAGCCCATCCCATATATTTGTCTTCAACAGGAGGTTTACCAACTACTGTTGCCATATATATTGGATTTTTTTTCATGGTTATAGCTTTAACTTCTAAAACAGGAAATTCTTCAACAGGGGTGTAATATCCAGTATGGTCTCCAAAAGGTCCCTCTGGAGCAAAATTTTCTGGGTCCACTTCTCCTTCTATAACTATATCTGCATCATAAGGCACGTAAATATCATTTGTAATGGATTTTACCAGTTTAGGATTTTCTTTTCTTATAAAACCATACAGTAGAAGTTCAAATACTTTTGGTGGTAGTGGAGCCTGACCGCACCAAAAATAAAGTGGGTCTCCTCCAATAGCTATTGACACAGGCATTTTCTTATTGGCTTTCTTATACTGATGAAAAAAGTGATTTCCATCTTTATGAACTTGCCAGTGCATTATTAATTTATTTTTATCTATTTTTTGAATTCGGTATAATCCAAGGTTTTGATGCTTACCGTCTAAAGATTTGGTGTAAACTTGACCGGCAGTTATAAATCTTCCTGCATCTTTTGGCCAGGTTTTTAGTATAGGTAATATGTCTAAGTTTATATCTCTTCCTTGAAGAACTATTTGCTGACAGACACCCCTTTTTTTCAATCTTTTAGGAAATATATTTTTTATGTCCAAAAGCCTGAATAAAACTGAGATTTTTTCTTTTAAATTTGAAGGTGGGGATATTTCTAAAAGTTCTTTTATCTCTTGGGCTATTTCGTCTGGATGTTTTCCAAATATAAGATTTGTAATTTCAAAGTTAGCAAACGTATTCATTAACACTGGAATATCATATTTTATGTTATTTTTTCTATCCACTGGATTTTTAAACAATAAAACTTTACTGTTATCTTTTTTTACTTCTACGTAGGCAACATGAGGAATTTCAAGTTCTACGTCCAGAGGTTCCTCTATCACTTTAAGTTGTTTCTTATCTCTCAATAAGTCCAAGAATTGGGTAAGTTGCATACTTATATACCCATTATCTTTATTATTACCCTCTTAGGTCTTTGGCCATCGTATTCTGCATAAAATATTTCTTGCCAGGGGCCAAGGTCTAATTTACCATTCGTTATTGGAAGAACAACCTGCAAATGGGTAAGTAAATTTTTTAAATGTGCATCTGCATTGTCCTCTCCTGTTAGATGATGTTTATAATCAGGTTTAAATGGTGCAAGTTTTTCAAGCCACTGCCATATATCTTCCCATAAACCTTCTTCATCGTCCTGTATAAAAACTGAAGCTGTTAAATGCATTGCAGAAACAAGACATAAACCTTCTTTAACTTTGGATTTTTCTACAGCACTTTTTACTTTGTCTGTTATCTTTATAAGTTCTCTTCTTTTTTTTGTATTAAAAGTCAAATATTCAGTATAAACTTTTGTCGTTCCTTCCTTTAACACTTATCTTTCCTCCTGTTTTTTATTTATTCATTTTCTTCTTCGATTTCTTTACATTTTATGCATAAATTTGCTACAGGTCTTGCCTTTAATCTTTCAAAAGGAATTTCACTTCCACACACTTCACATATTCCATAAGTGCCACTTTCTATTTTCATTAGAGAATACTCTATTTTCTTCAGAACTTTTCTGTCTCTGTCAAGATTCCTTAAAGTAACCAGTCTTTCTGCTTCAGTATCAGCTCTATCTATTTCATCTCCACCTTCATAAGAAAGTTGTTCACCAACAGCTTGCTGTGCATCCTGTAAAATTTGTCGTTTCCAGCTTAGTAAAAAATTTTTTATTTCTACAATCTGCTCTGGAGTTAAGTGTTTCATCCAAAATCTCCTTTAAGTTTTCAAATTATCTTTATTATAAACATTTATATGTTATAATTGAAATTTAAAAAACCAAAAGGAGGAATAAAATGGCAGTAGTTGGCGTAGCCAAGTTAGAAGCACTGATGAGAAAAGCAGCAAGTCTGGATATTGACAAAAACAAAGCTAAAGAAATAACAGACATTGTTGAAAAAAAACTTTATGACCTTTTAGTAGTTGCAGAAAGAAATGCAAGTTATAACGCAAGGGACGTAATATGGGAATCTGATGTTCCATTAACAAAAGGTTTTCTTGATAGCTTACAAAAATTTAAAAAATTAGAAGAGGAAGTAGAACTTCAAGATGTTCTAAACTTTCTTGCTACAATGCCACCTTTAAAATATCCACTTGAAGCAGAGCTTGAAAAGAAACTCCCTGAAATAGTTGGAACCTTAATCTACATTCTTGCAAATATAATTAAAAGTATCTCTCCAGATACAAGAAAACCATCTTCTGAAGATATAGAAAAGGCAGGAAGAGTTTTAGACCTTACAATGTAAATAATTTCGAGGGCAAAAAGCCCTCTTTTCTAATAACCATCATACCAACCAATCCATCTCTGGATTATCATTTTATCTAAAATCAACTACCTCCTGGAGAAAATAATGCCAAATAGACTCATAAATGAAAAAAGCCCTTATTTAAGACAGCACGCCAATAATCCTGTAGACTGGTATCCATGGTGTGAGGAAGCCTTTGAAAAGGCAAAAAGAGAAAACAAACCTATCTTTTTATCTATAGGATACTCTACATGCCACTGGTGTCATGTGATGGAAAAAGAAAGCTTTGAAGACCCTGAAATAGCAAAAATGATGAATGAAACATTTGTCAATATTAAAGTGGATAGAGAGGAAAGACCAGATATAGACCAGTTTTATATGAATGTTTGCATGCTTTTAACTGGAAGAGGTGGTTGGCCTTTAACAATTATCATGACTCCAGATAAAAAGCCATTTTTTGCAGGCACATACTTTCCTAAAGAGTCAAGGCACGGGATTATTGGAATGAAAGATTTAATTCCAAAGATAAAAAAGCTCTGGGAAGAAAAAAGAGATATTTTAGAAGAACAGGCAGAAAAGATAATTGGTGCAATAAATGAAGAGGCCAATCAAACTATATCTGGACAGCTTGACCCATCTATTATAGTCATGGCTTATAAACATTTAGAGCATTCATTTGATGAAAAGTATGGAGGATTTTCAAATCCACCTAAATTTCCTTCCCCACACAATCTTTTATTTTTACTTAGATACTATAAAATTTTTGGTCAACAAAAAGCCCTGGAAATGGTAGAAAAAACCCTTATAGAAATGCGAAAAGGTGGAATTTATGACCATGTAGGCTTTGGTTTTCATAGATATTCCACAGACGAAAAATGGTTGTTGCCTCACTTTGAGAAAATGCTATATGACCAGGCTATGTTATTAGTTGCTTACGCAGAGGCTTATCAGGCAACTAAAAATCCTTTATTTAGGCAAACTGCAGAGGAAATAGTAGAATACTTAATCAGAGATATGAGAAGCCCTGAGGGAGCTTTTTACAGTGCAGAAGATGCTGATAGTGAAGGCGAAGAAGGGAAATTTTATACCTGGACGTATAATGAGATTAAAAACATACTCGGTGAAGACTTTCAAATATTTAAAATCATCTCTAATATAAAAGAAGAAGGAAACTATTTGGAAGAGGCTACCCGCCAACCTTCAGGAAGAAATATAATCTATATATCCAAAGACTGGAACGTTCTTCAAAAAGAAACTGGATTATCTGTAGAAGATTTAAAAAATATATACCACAGAAGTTTAAAAAAATTATTTGAAAAAAGAAAAAAAAGAGTTCGACCTTTAAAAGATACAAAAATCCTTACAGATTGGAATGGTTTAATTATATGGGCATTATCTACGGCTGGTGTAATATTAAACGAAAAGAAATTTATAAATATAGCAAAAGAAACTGCTGATTTTATCCTATCTAAAATGTATCAGAATGGAACTTTGTACCACAGATATAAAGATGGAGAGGTGGCTTTTGAAGGAAATTTAGATGATTATGCATTTTTGGCTTTCGGTCTTTTCAATCTTTATGAAACAACATTTGAAGATAAATATTTTGAATATTCTTATCAATTGACACAGCAGATGCTTGAAAAATTCTGGGATGAAAAAAATGGAGGTTTCTTCTTTACCTCAAAAGATAATAAGGATGTACCTGTTAGACAAAAAGAGGTCTATGATGGAGCATACCCATCTGGAAACTCAATTGCATATAACCTTTTAGTTAATCTGTATAAATTAGTATCACAGCAGTCTTTATATGATTACATATCAAATATGGAAAGTGCATTTTCATCAAAAATAAAACTAATTCCACACGGACATACCATGTTTTTAATAGGTTATATAAACCTTTTATATGCCTATGAAATAGTGGTTTCAGGAGATAAAAAAAGAGCTTTGGACTTTAGATTTTTTATTGAAAAAGAGTATATTCCTCACAAAGTAATAGGTTATAAATCTGAAACTTTAGAAAAATACTCAGAATTTATTTCTCAACTTCCAAAAGATAATGAATTTGAGGTTTATATATGTAAAAATTTTTCCTGTCAAAAACCTGTTTCATCAGAAGGAGAAGCTCTAAATTTGCTTATACAGGAGTAAGTATTGTTGCAAAAGGTGTTTCTATCAGATTTTGACGGAACTATAACAGAAAAAGATGTTTTAGTATCTATAATGGAGCATTTTGCTCCACAAGAATGGAAAGAAATATACAAAGAGCTTTTGAGTGGGAAAATCGGCATTGATGAAGGAATAAAAAGGATGTTTAATCTCATCCCTTCAATAAAAAAGGATGAAATAATAGAATGGGTCTTAGAAAATGCTAAAATACGAGATGGTTTTGAAGAATTTCTTGACTATTTAAATACAAAGGAGATCCCATTCGTTATATTAAGTGGTGGATTAGATTTTTATATTTCTCAGATACTAAAACCGTATCTTCCTAAAATCCATAAAATCTATGCTAACAAAGCTTTATTTGATAAAGAATTTATAGATGTACAGTTTATATACAAATGTGGAGATTACTGTAATAAAAGCTGTGGTGTTTGTAAACCTTACATAATACATAGAGATTTTAAAAATTTTTACAGATACTATGCTGGAGATGGAATAACTGATATATTAGCTTCAAAGCATTGCCATTTTATATTTGCTACTTCAAATTTAAAATTATATCTAGAAAAAGAAAATATTGACTTTGTACCTTTCGAAACTTTTTATGATATTTTAAGAGTTTTAAGTAAAAAACAATAGCTGGAGGGATTAAAATGAACGTTGCATTGATTACATACGATGAAAACTTAAAAAAAGAGCTTGTTGAGAAGCTTCCAAATATAACAATTAAGACTTACATTGATAGTATTTCTATGTTAAAAGATATAGATAATTTTAATCCTTCTATAATTATATATGATGCATCTACCGGAGACTTTGCACAGGAAGATTTAAAATTTTTAATATCCAGAAATAAAGTAAAAGATAAAAAGTTTAAAGTATTATATTCAGATCTAAATCCTATAAACAAAGATGAATTTAAGGAAGATATACCTTTTTTTAATAAAGACAGAGAGATCCAAAACTTAATAAATGATATTTCTAAAGAAATAGGTGGGCAAGTTACCTCTACACAAACTTATGAAACACAAAGTAGTGTAAAAGAAATAATGGATATCCCCTCATTAGAAACCCCAGAAGATATAGAAAGTTTTTATGCTACTCAAAGCGAAGATGAAGAAAGAAATATTCCGTCATTTGAAGAAATGCTTGACAGTCAAATGATTCAAGACAGAAATCCAGATGTGGATGAAGAACCGGCTATTCCTGAAATACCTGAAGAAATACTAAAAGCTCAACAAGAAACAGAAGAAGTTTCACAAAAAAAAGAAACCCTCGAGGAGCCTGAAAGAAAAGTATCATCAATTGAAAGTCATTCATCCATTATAAATATAACTATAAGTAAAGAAGAAATAGAAAAAAGTATTGTAAATCTTGCCCTTGAAAAGCTAATAGAGGATCTAAAAAATGACCCAGAGATAGAAGAAATAAAAAACACAATATCCAGAGATTTTATAGAAAGAATTACAGAAGAGGTTAAAGAGTTAAAAGAGGAAATAAAAAAAGAGTTTAAAGAAAATATCTCAAAGAGGTTAGAAGAGGAAATAAATCTTATTTTAAAACAAGAACTTAAAGACTATATAGCTCAAATTACCACAAAGATAGTTGAAGATAGACTTAATCAGATTTTTAGAAAATAAAAAGAGTTGTTATAATTTTAGAGATTAAAATTTAATTGGAGGGATAGTATGCCAACTATAGCAAGTACTTTAGACCAGCTCAATAATATACTTAAAAATACCGTGAAAATAGAAAATAGCAGTGTGCAGATAATAGATGAAAAAAGTTTGCGAGAAAGTGTAATTGATGATCTTATATATACAGCTGTATTTTCAGAAGATGAAAAAGTAAAGGAAGAAGCAAAAAGACTTATAAGGGAAATTGCCAACGAGTTTGGAGCTATTCCAGCATCTATAAATGATTTATATAGAGCTATGGGAAGAGGAGAAGTTAGAGATTTTACAACACCTGCTATAAATATAAGAGGAATGACCTATGATGTTGCAAGACAGATATTTAAAGTAGCACTGGAACACAACGTTGGAGCATTTATATTTGAAATAGCTAAATCTGAAATAGGTTATACTTTTCAAAGACCTTCTGAGTATGCATCAGCAGTCTTGGCAGCTGCAATTAAAGAAGGATACAGAGGGCCTGTTTTTATACAGGGAGACCATTTCCAATTTAATGCTAAAAAGTACAAGGAAGATCCAGAAAAAGAACTTGAAAGCATAAAAGCACTTACAAAAGAGGCAATAGCCGCAGGATTTTATAATATAGATATTGATCCTTCCACTCTTGTAGATTATTCAAAGCCAACATTGAAAGAACAGCAGTATCATAACTACATAAATACAGCAAAAATGACAGATTACATTAGAAAAATAGAACCAGAAGGAATAACAGTTTCTGTAGGAGGAGAAATAGGTCATATAGGTGGTAAAAACTCAACTGTAGAGGAATTTGAAGCATTTATGGAAGGTTATCTTGAAAACCTGCCTGAAGGAGAAGAGTGGATTTCCAAAATCTCTGTTCAAACAGGAACTGAACATGGAGGTATTCCTCTTCCTGATGGAACAGTTGCTAAAGTAAAACTTGATTTTAATGTTTTAAGAGATATTGGTAAAGTTGCCAGGGAAAAATACGATTTAGGGGGTACAGTTCAACACGGTGCTTCTACACTTCCTGATGAGTTGTTTGATAAGTTTCCTCAAAATAACTGCTGTGAAATACATCTGGCTACAGGATTTCAGAATATAATGTATGACCTTATACCAGAAGATTTTAGAAATGAAATATACAGCTGGATTAAAGAAAACTTAAAAGATGAATGGAAGGAAGGCTGGACTGAAGCTCAGTTTTTATATAAAACCAGAAAAAAAGGCTTCGGACCATTTAAGTATCAGTGGTGGACATTAGATAAAGAGTATAAAGACAAAATATTAAAAGCCCTCTACGATAAGTTTGAATTTCTATTTGAAAAACTTGCAGTATTTAACACAAGAGAGTATGCAGACAAGTATATAAAGCTTGTAAAACACCCTTATGGGTATATAAGACAGGAGCAGTAGGGGCTTTCCCTTACTGCGATTTTTAAGGGTTAAAAGTTGAGTTTACTGGAAAAGCAAATTGAACTTGTAAAAACAATATATAAAGAGGTTGAAAAAGCTAACTACCGAATAAAACCTATAATTGTTGGAAAATTTGCCTTGACTATTTATACCCAAGGTATGTATCCCTCAAATATGATTTCTCTACTTTTTCCTGATTTAAATCTTCTGGCTAAAATTTTAAAAGATTTAGGATTTGAGAAGGTAGGCGATTTTTGGGTGAAAGATGATTTAGTTGTAGAGATAAGTAAAAAATTCCATCTAATCCCTGAAGGAACATTTAATCAAATAGAGGTAGATGGACAGATAATAAATGTAATTTCCATAGAGGACCTATTAATAGATATGATGAACCAATGTGTAGAAGGTGATGAAACTGTATGTGATTTAATAAAGCTCATGATAAAATCATATAAAAGAGCAATTAATTTCCACGATATTTATAAAAAATTGAAAGACAAAAGAGCCTTGATTAAATTCAGACAATATCAAAAGTTAGCTACTTGATGCAAGATTTATTCAGTATAAAAATCCGGACATCAAAAGAAGGTAAACATATATCAGGTGCAGAGAGAATTGTAAAAAAAGATTTCATAAATGAAACAGTCCTGACATTGTTAAACAGACAAAAAGATAGAGATTTTGATTTTAGTAATGTAAAAATAGAAAAAATAAAAGAAAAACCCAAAATAGTAGAAAAGAGCTTAAAAATCACTAATAAAACTTTTAGTAGTTGGGAGGAAGGAAAAGAGTTTGCACTTGAAATTCTTAAAGATATCTTGAAAAAAGATAAAAAATGGATAGACAATTTCATAACACTTTTGTATAAAGGAGCAGCACCAGATAACAATAATATGCGTGGTGCTATGATAGTTTCTCTAAAAGGTAAAAGAATAGAAAAGGATAAATATAAAGGCGTAAGAACTGTACTTGTGGATTATATAGATAGAAAAGAGGTTGAAAAACAGCTCATTAATCACAATTACACATTAAGGACAGCAGATGCTTTAGCTTTAACGACTAAAAATATGATGTATCCTTCTATCTTGGCAGAATTCTGCATATCAGATGATCCTGATTACACAACTGGTTATGTATCAACAAAAAGTCATTATATAAGAATATCTCCTTTAAAACCTTTAGGTCTTAATAAAGGAGGAAGAGTATACTTTGTACAAAATAACACAGATATAAATGAACTATACAGATTTTTAACTGAAAAACCTGTGTTAATAAAAGAGATAGATTTGTAATGAATGTATTTATACATGGCTGGAGTTTCAGCAAACAAATATGGAAAGATTTCTTTAAATTAGAAAACTCTTTATTTTTAGATCTTCCGTTTCATGGAAATCAAAATTTGATATTTGAAAAGAAAATAATAGATAGTTATATAGATTACATCGAACCACAGATTAAGGATAGAACTAACATTATAGGCTGGTCTTTAGGAGCATCTATTGCAGTAAAATTTGCGTTGACGTATCCTAAAAAAGTCAGAAAGCTAATCCTTATTGGATTTTCTCCTAAATTTAAAGATAAAGAATTAGGCCATGACCCAAAAATTATAAAAGCATTCATGTTATCTCTGAAGAAAGACTTTAACAGGACAGTGTATGATTTTAGAAAACTGTCTTCAGACGAAGAATTTAGAGAAATACCTCTGCCTGAAAAAAATGGTGCAATTAACATACTTAAAGAGTTTATAGACTTAGACTTAACAGATCATCTTAAAAAGATAAATCACCAAGTTATTATTATTCATGGCAGGCAAGATAAAGTTATAAATCCTAAAGCCTCAATTTTTACCCACAACGAAATCAAAAAAAGTAAGTTAATTTTAACAGATGCTAACCATTCTCCTTTTCTTTATAATCCTGATATAATTGTTAACCATTTATAGATGAAAGGTTAACAAATTGAAGACACAGATAAAAGCGAAATTTGAAAGATTTCATAGTACATATGAAAGATATGCTTGGGTTCAAAAAGAAACAGCCAAGGTCATAGGAAAGCACAATTTTCAGGGATTAGGACTTGATTTAGGTTGTGGAACTGGTTTTCTGTCAGAAGAAGTGAAAAGGAGCTACAACTTTCTTATAGGGGTAGATTTATCCTATCATATGATTAAAATTTACAAAGACAAAGGGTTTAAAGGAGTTAACGCAGATATTGAAAATTTACCTTTTAAAAACGAGTCATTTGATTTTGCAGTTTCAAATTTTTCTCTTCATTGGACAAATTTGGTTGTATCTTTGAAAGAAATATACAGAGTAATAAAAAAAGGTGGCATTTTGTCATTTTCTGTTCCAATAAAAGGTTCTTTGGAAGAAGTACATTTAACTGTTGGAAGAACTTTTAACTTTCCTGATATTAAAGATATTAGTCGTCTTCTATTAAGTAGCGGTTTTTATATAGAGGCATATGATACGAAAGATTATAAACTCTACTTTGAAGATGGAGTACAGCTTATAAAGTACTTTAAATACACTGGGACAGCCTTAAATAAACAAAGTAAAAGTATCTATCAAAAACTACAAAACTACAGAAAGCTTAAAAAACAAAAAAATATTGAAACAGGTTTTAAAGTAGCCTTTTTTCAGGCTAAGAAACCTTTTTAGCCCTAAAAACCCTAACCTTTTCTCCGTCTATCTCTTCAAATTCAGGTGGTAAGACTTCTTCAGATGAAAACAGGTCTTTCACTTGATAGTTAGCACAGACAGCTTCAATAGCTTTTTTTATTTCATCTTTTTCCATTACAGATGTTTCCCAGTAAGTTGCAAAAACCAGATTCCCATCTTTATCATGTATAGCCAATCTAACTTCATCTACCACGTTTTCTACAGGATCACCGTATAAAGTTAAAGTTGCATAAAGTTCTTTATTATTTTCCATAATTTCAATCCATTATATTTATTCAACATAATAAATTATAATACCAGAAAGGTTCTTTATTTCGAATTTTATTATTTTAGATATTTTTCCTTGAAGAGAAAATCAAACAATGTTATATTTTTTATTCACCAATATGGAGGATTTTGGAATGAAACGGGATTTTGTAAATTTTGAAGATTTGACTAAAGATGAAGTGCTCCAAATTTTAGACTATGCAGATTATATAAAGAAAAATCCATTTTCCAGTGATGTATTAAAAAATAAATCTATAGGTTTAATCTTTATGAAACCATCTACACGGACACGTTTATCATTTGAAGTGGGAGTATACCAATTACAAGGTCAACCTATATATATACAAGGTTCTTCTACACAACTCAGTAGAGGAGAGGATATAAAAGATACAGCAAGAGTAATGTCCAGATATTTAGATGGTATAGTAATAAGAACATACTCACACCAAGAAGTAGAAGATTTAGCTAAATACGGAAGTATACCTGTTATTAACGCATTAACTGACTATCAACATCCATGTCAGGTTTTGGCTGATTTACAGACTATTAAAGAGCAGTTTGGAAAAATTGAAGGTCTTAAACTTGCATATGTAGGTGATGGAAACAATATGGCGAACACTTTACTTATTGCCTGTGCCCAGATGGGTATCCATATATCAGTTGCAACACCTCCTCTGTATGAACCTAATGCTAAAGCGGTAAAAAAAGCAATTGACTTTGCAAAGGAAACAAAAGTAGATGTAGAAATTTTAAATGATCCAGTTGAAGCAGTTAAGGGTGCCGATGTAATCTATACTGATGTATGGATAAGCATGGGGCAAGAAGAAGATAAATCAAAAAAAGAACTATTTAAAAGGTTCACAGTTAACAAAGAATTACTTAAATACGCAAACAAAAATGCGGTAGTTATGCACTGCCTACCAGCTCATAAAGGCGAAGAAATTACAGAAGATGTTTTTGAGAATTTTGCGGATATAATATTCAATCAAGCTGAAAATA
>CAZEYS010000020.1:0-24240 GCA_964516095.1 uncultured Aquificales bacterium | reverse complement strand
GTAAAAGAGCTTTTGGAGATATAAATAAGGGAACTTGATTTTCGGCGAAAATTTATTATAGTTAAAATAAATAAATATGATTTAAATTATATAAAATTTTCAAATTGTTATTATATTTTGCGTGTAATTAGCCCACGGAGGTAAGCAGTGATGGTAGAAGTAAAGGTAAGACATATAGGCTTAGATTCAATAACTGGAAGTCCTGTATTAATGCTATCAGAAACAGAAAACGAAAATCACATATACCCAATATGGATTGGTATACCTGAGGCAGAAGGTATAATATTAGCCCAAAGTAATGTAGAAACACCAAGACCTTTAACTTATGATTTAGTTAAAAATATTATAGAGTCTTTAGGTGCTTATGTTGAAAGAGTTGCGGTTGTTGACTATAAAAATGGAGCTTACATAGCCGAAATAGTTTTAAAAAGAGATGATGGTGAAGAGATAATAATTGATTCAAGACCAAGTGATGCCATAAATATTGCTCTTAGATTTAATGCCCCAATCTATTTGGACGAAAACGTAGTTAAAAAAGTGGATATAAGAGAAATAAAAGAGGAACTAAAGAAAGCAGAAAATAAACAACAGGAAGAAGATGAAAATATAAAAACTGTAGAAGATTTAGAAAAAGCTACACAGCCAGAAGATGAAGAATTGGAAAGATTTAGACAGATGCTTGAAAATATAAAGCCTGAAGATTTTGCTAAAAAACCAGAAAAAAATAACAAGGAGGACAAATAGTCCTCCAGCTTTTCTGATTTATACAAGCTGGTATTTAATTAACAGCTCTGCAATTTGAACTGCGTTTGTGGCGGCTCCTTTTCTTAAGTTATCTGCTACAACCCACATGGAAATACCATTTTCAAATGCAAGGTCTTTTCTAATTCGACCAACAAATACTTCATCTTTACCATCTGCATTTATAGGCATAGGATATATATTTTTAGATGGTTCATCCTCAACAACTATGCCTGGGGCTTTACTTAAAATCTCTTTGGCTTCTTCTGGAGTAATAGGTTTTTCTGTTTCTACTGTGACACTTTCGCTGTGACCATTGAAAACTGGTACTCTAACACAAGTAGGAGATATTTTTATATCTGGAGCATGCATTATTTTTCTTGTTTCATTTACCATCTTCATTTCTTCTTTTGTATGTAGATTATCCATAAATACATCTATATGAGGTATAGCGTTAAATGCTATATGGTGAGGGAATACCTGTGGATTATATGTTTGACCTTCTAATCTTGCTTTAGTATCCTCTTCTAACTCTTTGATTGCTTTGGCACCAGCCCCTGAGACAGCTTGATAAGTGGATACAATTACTCTTCTTATATTTTTTTCTTTATGTATTGGATTTAAAGCTACTACCATTTGAATAGTAGAACAATTTGGGTTCGCAATTATACCTTTATGCCATTTAACGTCTTCTGGATTTACTTCAGGAACCACAAGAGGAACATCTTCCTCCATCCGCCATGCAGAAGAGTTATCTACGACAACAGCACCCTTTTCAACAGCTATTGGAGCCCAATGTTTGCTTGTAGACCCTCCAGCTGAAAAAAGAGCAATATCAATATTTTCAAAGCTTTCAGGTTTAACTTCTTCTATGATATATTTTTTTCCTTTGAACTTTATTTCCTGCCCAGCAGAGCGAGATGATGCTAATAATTTCAGTTCGTTTATCGGAAAGTCCCTTTCTTCTAATACTTTTAGCATTGTTCTTCCAACAGCTCCAGATGCACCAAGTATAGCCACATTGTACCTTTTCATATATTAGCCCTCCATATTTTCAAGTATAATAAAATAAATATTATTTTAATATCATTTTAAGCTTAAAGGAATAAAATGAGAAACAGATTTTCGGATCCTTTCTTTTTAATAGTTGCAATTACAGTAATTTCCTTAATACCTCTAGTTGCTTTACTGTTTGATAGATTACTTTTAAAACTAAGCTACTCTGCACTTTTTTATATTGAGATCGTAGGTGCTATAATTTTTATCTCAGCAGGTTTTATCTTTGCATTTTTATTTATAAAAAATAAAAAGTGAGGGGTTTTGTTATGAAAAAAGTACTTTCATTTATAGCAATTCTATCAATTTCAGCAGTGTCTTGTGTTAAGCAAGAAGACTTTGTGCTTCTTCAAAATCAGATGAAAAAAATACAAAAGGATGTTTCTTCTTTAAAGAAAACTCAAGCAGAAACAAATAAAAAAGTGGAAAATTTAGCTGAAAAGTTAGATGAAGTATCAAACATTGCTGTGAAAAATTCTTTAGAAATAAAAAAACTAAAGCTGGGATATAAGCCCCCTGAGCCTGAAAATGTACCTTTAGAAGGTGAAGAAAAAGTTAAAAACGCAACAAACCCGCAGGATCTTTATAATCAGGCTTTAGACCTTTATTATCAAGGTAAGTTAGAGGAGTCAGAGAGCAAATTTAAAGAGTTCATTAAAAAATTTAAAAATAGTAACCTTTATGACAATGCCCTCTTTTGGATTGGGCAGATTTACTATACAAAAGGAGAGTATAAGAAAGCAATCTCAACATTTGATAATCTAATAAATATGTGTGAATCTGGACAACTTAAAAACTGTAATAAACTACCAAATGCTTACCTTAAAATTGCTTATTCCTATTTAAAAGTAGGAGATCAGGAAAAGGCTAAAGAATATCTTCAAAAGATTGTAGAAAAATTTCCAAATACCGAAGAAGCGAAAATTGCCCAGAGAAAATTAGAGGTACTTAAATGAACCTTTACAAAATCCCAAATCACGTAGCAATTATAATGGATGGAAATGGAAGATGGGCAAAACTAAGAGGTTTACCACGGGTTTATGGGCATAGAGAAGGGGCAAAAGCAGTAGAAAGGGCTGTAGAATTTGCCAATAATATAGGCATAAAATATCTAACCCTGTATGCATTTTCTACAGAAAACTGGGAAAGACCGAAAGAAGAAGTACAAGCTATAATGTCTTTGTTGGTGGAGTATATAAACACAAAACTGGATTTACTGAAAGGAAATAACATAAAGCTCAGATTTATGGGAAGGAGGAAAGACTTACCACAAGATTTATTAAATGCTATTGAAAAAGGGGAAAAGTTTACAGAAAATTGTAGCGGAATGAATTTGGTTGTAGCCTTAAACTATAGTGGAAGGGTAGAAATAGTAGATGCTGTTAATAATGCTATTAAATCTGGGAAAAAAGAGGTTTCAGAAGAGGATTTCAGAAACTTTTTATATCTTCCAGATATTCCAGACCCTGACCTTTTAATAAGAACAAGTGGAGAAATTAGAGTTTCCAATTTTTTACTGTGGCAGATAGCATATACAGAATTTTATTTTACACCGACTTTATGGCCTGACTTTGACGAAAAAGAGTTTTTAAAAGCCCTTTACGATTATCAATCAAGAGAAAGACGTTTTGGAAAGGTAAATTCAACGTGAAAAACCTCTTAATTAGAACCGTTTCTGGAGTTTTCCTTGCAACAGTTACTGTTTTGGGAGTTTTGTATTTAAATACACATGTTTTAAAAATCATAATTTCTCTCGTTGCGGCAGTCAGTATATGGGAACTTTTAAACTTATTTAGAAAAAGATTTGACATTATAAATATTTATACAGCTACTTTTGTTGGGTTTTTAATCTCTTTAACAGGTTTATTTTTCTCTTTATTCTGGGCGTTATTAGGCATATTTATATATGCCTTCTGGCAGGCAAATAAAAAATGGAATTTAGATTATCTTTTAGCGTTAGTTTTTATATATGTTTATGGAGGTATATTGGTTTCTTCTATTGGAAAACTAATAGAAATAGATAGATATATAGTTCTTATACTTTTTGCAACAGTTTGGGCTGGAGATACGTTTGCATATTTTTTTGGTAAGGCAGTTGGGAAGCACAAATTAGCACCTCAGCTGTCTCCTAAAAAAACATGGGAAGGAGCCTTTGGAAGTGTTTTAGGTTCTTTATTGTTTGGTGGTGGTCTGGCCTACTATTTAAATCACATAGAAGCAGTAATTCCTGTCTTTTTCTCAGCAATAATAATGCAGATTGGAGATTTATTTGAAAGTTTTATAAAAAGACAATTTGGTGTTAAAGATAGCTCTAACCTAATTCCAGGGCATGGTGGTGTTTTAGACAGAATAGATGCTTTAATTTTTGCTTCTGTGTTTTTTGTTGGTTTTTATCAAGTGTTTAAATTCTAAAATTTTTGATGATATCATAATTTTAAAGAAATTTTTACTTAGGAGACAAGTCATCATGGAAAATTTTAAAGATGTACTTGAAATAATGGAAGTTTTACCCCATCGATATCCGTTTTTACTTATAGACAGAATTTTAGAATTAGACCTTGAGAATTTAAAAATAAAAGCAATCAAAAATGTAACGATAAATGAAGAGTTTTTTTTAGGACACTTTCCAAACTTTCCTGTAATGCCCGGTGTTTTAATTATTGAAGCAATGGCACAGGCTGGGGCCTATCTCATGATGAAAAAGGCTGGAGCAACCCAAAATGAAAATTTCACTGTTTTATTTGCTGGTATAGAAAATGCTAAGTTTAGAAAACCAGTTGTTCCTGGAGACCAGATATTATTTGAAATAGAAGGTATAAATATTAAAAGAAACATGGGTAAAATAAGAGGTGTAGCTAAAGTCGATGAACAGGTCGTGGCTGAGGCTACTTTGCTTGCAGCTGTTAGAAAAGCCAGATGAGTATAATTGAAGAAATAATTTTTACCGGTAGAGTTTTATACAAAGAAGGTTTGGTAACTTCTCATGCAGGGAATATCTCTGTTAGGGATAAAGATAAAATATATATAACAAAAACAGGTACTATGCTTGGTTTTTTAAAAGAAAATGATATTGTAGAAGTTGATGTTTTTAAAGAAACATCTAATGATAAACTGGCTTCCAGCGAACTTATAGTTCATAGAAGAATATATCAAGAAACAGATGCAAAAGCAGTGATACACGCTCATCCAGTAAATACTGTAGCCTTAAGCTTTAAACTGAAAGATAAGTTTGTTCCTATCGATTCAGAAGGAAAGTTGTTTATAAAGCAGGCACCAATTATAGAAGTTGATATTCCAAGTGCCTCTCAAGAACTTGCTCTAAAAGTGACTGATGTTTTAAAAAATAACAGTATATGTATAGTTAAGACCCACGGAACATTTATAAAGGCTCATAATTTAAACTATGCCCTTAAACTTACTTCAGATTTAGAGTACTGCTCAAAAATTTTTAGGTTGGTGAAAGGTCTTTAGAATGCAGGAGTATTTAAATGTAATAACTACTTATTTAGAAAAAAACTATATAAAAGAGCTTCTTACGTTTATCGGTGGTGTTTTTTCAGTAGTTTTATATTTTTATGTTTTTAAAATCAAAAAAAAGAAGAAGAGTTTCTTACAGGAAGCTGTTAAAATTTTGTATATTTCCACACTATTTTTAATATTCACACTAACTGAGCAGTTTAAGGATATTTACTTATCGTCTGCCATATTTAAAAATCTATACCTGTTTTTTCTTGCATATGAAGTTATAAATCTTACATATGACACTTTTAAAATTAAAAGTATAAAGCTAAAGAGTTTTGTTAACATACTTCTTTTTGTAAACATATTTTTACTGCTCATGCTTGATATTACACATAACTTCTCTTTGCCGTACGGGGAAAACTACAATTTGGTAATTTTTCTTAAACTAATCATTTCTATGCCTTTCCTTATAACCTTTTTCACATTAACTATGAAAGCCACCATAAGAATAAGTATTGAAAATAAACTGCTAAAACTGATAATAAGCAAAATATTTTATGTTGCCAATGTTGTATTTGCTATATTGACCATACTTTGGGTATCAGGTGTATTTGAAATAACTGTAAAAATAATAATTGCTTTTGTTTTATTTTCTATTCTAACCGTTCTGTTTATAGTAGCTGTTTTCTTTGTTAACGACTATATAAACAAAAAATTACACATACTTGTTGAAAATTTTCCAGATTTGAAAAAGAGAGTTGATACTATACTGTTCATAATTTATCTGTTCTCTATTTATATTCTCTTTTCAGTTTTGTTTAAAGGACATCTTATTATTGATAGGTTAAAAAGTTTCTACATCGTAAAAACAGATGTTCTATCGATTTCTATATATTCTTTAATTTTGGCTGTAATATTTTACATTTTTATTATAAATCTTATAATACTCACAAAAATCTTAATTCGGTATATACAGTACAAGAAGAAAAAAGAGTTCGAACCCTCACCTATTGAGGCTATTATATACAACTTTGGTGTTTTACTTGCTTCTATAATTGCTCTTTCTATGCTTGGGATAACATGGAAGGTTCTACTACCTCTTATTGGTGCTCTTGGAATTGGAGCTGGATTTGGTCTTCAATCTATAATCAATAACTATATAAGTGGGTTTATCCTGATATTTAATAGAAAAGTTGAAATTGGTGATGTTATAGAAATACAAGGTAAAGCAGGAGGTTTCCTTGGAAATCAGGAAAATATAATCTTTGGTATTGTAACAGATATTGGCGTTATTAACACAGTTATAGAAACAGTAGATGGAATAAGTGTAGCTGTACCAAACTCCAAATTCGTGTCTGATAATATTATCAACTATACACTTTCAGATAACCTTGTAAGAATGAGAATTCCTTTTAAAATTCCATACGATGCACCTAAAGAAAAGGTAGAAAAGATACTTTTAGAAGTTTTAAGTGATTTTGATAGATTTATAGTCAGATATCCAAAACCTCAAGTGATGTTTTTCAGTATAAAAGATTACTACAATGAGTATGTGTTAATGGTATGGATAGATGCCAGAAACTGGAAAAAAATCATATGGCTACGAAGTGAGATGTACAAAAAAGCCTTTGAAAGATTACAACAGGAAGGTATTAAAGTACCGGTTATAAGTGTTGAAATAGAAAATGGCGGAGAGGGAGGGATTCGAACCCTCGGAGGGGGGAAAACCCCCTCAACTCCTTAGCAGGGAGCCGCCTTCGACCACTCGGCCACCTCTCCTGCTTTTAGGGTTTATATTATATACTATTTAGCCAATATTTCAAATAGGGAGAGAAAATGTTTAAAAAGCCTGTGCTTTATGTAATTACTGATGAAAATATACTGGAAAAAAATCTTATAGATGCTGTCAAGCAAGCTTTAGAAGGTGGAGCTGATGTAATTCAGTATAGAGCGAAAAATAAAGATACAAGAGAAATGTATCAAGAAGCATCACAGCTAAAAAAAATATGTAAATATTATGGAAAACCACTTATTATAAATGATAGAGTTGATATAGCAATGGCAGTAGATGCTGATGGTGTTCATATTGGTCAAGATGATATGCCGGTGGAGGTTGTGAGAAGATTAGTAGGGTTTAATAAGATAGTGGGACTTTCTACAAAAAATTTACAACAAGTGGAAGAGGCAAACAGTCTACCTGTTGATTACATCGGATTTGGTTCTATATTCCCTACAACAACCAAAAAAGATGCAAAAGTAGCAGGTATTGAAAATTTAGAAAAAGCGGTTAAAATTTCTCTTGTACCTGTTGTTGCAATTGGTGGAATTGATGAGAGTAATGTTTCTCAGGTTTTAAAAACAGGATGTGATGGTATAGCTGTGGTTTCTGCTGTTTTTAAAAGAAACCCCAAACAGGCAGCTATAAATTTAAAAGAAAAGATGAAAATGGAGACTTAAATTGGAAAGTATAGGTAAGACATTTTTATTCTTGGGCATTTTAATGATTTTAATAGGGCTGCTGTTTATAAGCTTTGAAAAACTACCTTTTAACCTTGGAAAATTGCCAGGGGATATATACATCAAAAAGGACAACTTTGTTTTTTATTTCCCTATAACAACTTCAATACTGATAAGTGTAGTCCTTTCTCTAATTTTTATGCTCATCTCTAAAATAGGAAAATGATAAAGTTATCAGACTACGATTACACACTACCTAAGGAACTAATAGCTAAGTACCCTGTTGAACCAAGAGACAGTTGTAGACTGATGGTTCTAAATAGAAATGACAAAACTATAAATCATAGAATTTTTAGGGACATAGTTGAATATTTGGAGGAAGGTGATTTACTGGTTTTAAACGATACAAAAGTGATACCTGCCAGATTAAAAGGGAAAAAAGAAACAGGAGCTAATATAGAGATATTTTTACTTAGACCTTATACAGAGGATACCTGGGAAGTTTTAATAAAAAATATAAAAAGATTAAAACCCGGACAAAAAGTAATAATAGCAGAGGATTTTTATGCCGTTTTATTGGAAAAATTCGATGAAGGAAAAGCTAAAATAAAACTTGTTGGGAAAAATGTAAATGAGCTTATTAAAAAATATGGGCATATACCTTTACCTCCTTATATAGAAAGGGAAGATGAAGAAAAAGATAAAAACTATTATCAGACTGTCTTTGCAAAGAAGGAAGGAGCCGTAGCTTCTCCAACTGCAGGTTTACACTTTACCACTGAACTTTTAGAAAAGTTAGAAAAAAAGGGAATAAAGAAAGCTTTCTGCACTTTACATGTAGGTCTTGGAACCTTTAGACCAATTCAGGTAGAAGACATCACACAGCACAAGATGCATGAAGAGTTTTATCAAATACCTGAAGAAACTTTAGATTTAATAAAAGAAACTAAAGAAAAAGGAAAAAGAGTTATAGCTGTAGGAACAACAGTTGTCAGAACACTGGAAACGTATGCTAGAACTAAAAAAACAGAAGGATTTAGTAATCTTTTTATATACCCTCCATATGAATTTAAAATCGTAGATGCCCTTATTACAAATTTTCATCTACCAAAATCAACACTTCTTCTGCTTGTGTCTGCATTTGCTGGAAAAGATTTTATATTTAAAGCCTATAAAGAAGCCATTAATAACAGATACAGATTTTTCAGCTATGGAGATGCAATGCTAATTCTGTAGTTTATGCTATAATTCTTTTCTAAAAATTAGAGACAAGGTTTAATAAAGCTATGAAGATATCTCAAGCACTAAAAAAAGTAAAAACCAGTATATCTTTTGAATTTTTTCCTCCAAAAACAGAAGAAGGAGAAAGACAACTATTCAACACAATAAAAGAGCTTGAATTATTAAACCCCACCTTTGTTTCGGTAACCTATGGAGCAGGAGGTTCTACACGAGACAGAACACGAAAAATAGTAAAAGAACTACACGAGAAAACTTCGTTAAATGTTATGGCACATCTAACATGTATAGGACATACTAAAAAGGAACTTTTAGATATATTACAGGATTACAAAAATATAGGTATTGAAAATATACTGGCTTTAAGGGGAGATATTCCTGTAAATGTGGAAGACTTTTCAATCCCAGAAGATGGGTGCAGATATGCAAGCGAGCTTGTATCATTAATAAAAGAACAATTTGGAGATTGGTTCAGTATCGGTGTTGCCGCTTATCCAGAGGGACATCCAGAAAGTCCAAATTTAGAAAGAGATATTTATTATTTCAAGAAAAAAGTTGAAGCTGGAGCAGAGTTTGCAATTACTCAAATGTTTTTTGATAATACCTACTTTTATAGATATGTGGATATATGCCAGAGAGAAGGCATAAATATTCCTATTATTCCTGGCATAATGCCAATTACAAATTTCAAACAGATAAGGAAATTTGCCCTTATGTGTGGGGCTACGATACCAGAAGCTTTGGTTAAGAAGCTTGAAAAATATGAAAACAGCCCTGAAGATGTGGAAAAAATAGGAATAGAATTTGCTGTAAGGCAATGTGAAGACCTTTTAAAGCACAATGTGAAAGGCCTTCATTTTTATACCCTTAATAAATCTAAAGCTACCCTTGAAATTTATAATAGAATAAAAGATTTAATAAACCGATAAACTACCATTTACCAAAGTACATTTCAAGGGTAAATCTGAAATAAGGATTGTTTTTAAAATGGTAATATTTTAACCAGTTTACTCCTATAACAGCGTTGAAATAGGCCCACCTTTGAAATTTATATCTGTTGTTTAAAGAAAGATTGTACTCAGTTGGATAAGCACCTATTATTTTGTTTCCGGTTCTTGATATACTAAAGGATACTACATCTTTTTTACTCTTTCCTACTATTTTAGATAAAGACAGGCCTATAAAATGAGTATTAAACGAATCTTCTTCCCTTTTACTTCTTTCTATAAGAAGAGATAAAACAGATGTTTTGTTGATAAGCCTACTTAAATAAATTCGAGAGTAGTCCTGTAATACAGGTTCATCTTTAAAAATTTTGCTTTCATATCTTGCCGTTTCCTCTATTTCAACTGATATGTTTTTAAAGATTATTTTAGGGGTTCTAAGATAGGTTTTTAAATAAGCTTTTTTTATTGTGGTGATACCAGCTCTTATATTCACGTTGAAGAGTTTTTTCCTCCATGGATTATACTCGAAACCTGTTGATATACTGTTACCATTTTTTGCTGTTGGTGGTTCATAGGGAAAAACATTTTCTTTATTGGATAATCCTTTCTTAAAAGAAGAAACAAAAAACTTTATCTTTTTTTCAAAAACCGGAATTCTTATATTTAAGTTTATAGATTTTATACTTTGAGATTTTTCAAAGGAGCTATAACTATATCCAAATTTAATTTTAACGTAAGCTTTTGAGATTAAACGGGCATTTTCAGTTCCTGTAAACTTTTCTATATATGTCAAAGTATTATAGAGTAATTGAGAGGTTTTTGAATGGAAAATTTCTATAAACGAGTTAGTAGTATCTGCGTATGCAAAAGTTATAAATATAAAAATAACAGCAAAAAACTTTTAAACATAACGCTTCCTTTTACTTTTAGGATTTATTTTTTTACCCTCTGCAAATTTTATTATATCTAATACTCTATCTACATTGTAATCGTGAAGGATTTCAGTTATCTTTTGAAAAATTTCATAGGTCGCAAGTGCATCTGACATAGCTCTATGGCTTTGTTTGAACTTTATACCTAAATGATTTGCAACGCACTCAAGGGATTTTTTTCCTATTTCAGGAAAGAGTCTTCTTGCAAGCATATCTGTGCATATATAAGGTATCTTTAAACTTTCTCTAAATCTTTTTTGGTGAGTGTAGTTTAGGAAAGATAAATCGAATTTTGCATTATGGGCAATAACAACTGAATTTTTAATAAAATTATAAAGCTCTGGATATATATCAAAAAAAGTTGGTCTGTCTATTACCATTGCATTTGTTATACCTGTAAGCTGACTTACTCTTTTTGGAATATATCCTTCATCAGGTTTTGTAAGTTCCCAGTATTTATTTAAAACAAATCCACCCTGAAATTTTACAGCTGCCACTTCAATAACAGAACTCGTTTCTGGAGAAAATCCAGTAGTTTCTAAATCAATAGCAACAAATACAGCTTCATCACTGGTCATTTTATACATTTTCCTGTTCCTTTTCTTTGTTTTTTTCAAAATTTAATCTTTTTACCATGTTTTTAAATATCCAGGGATAAAAAAGCCCTGTTAATATGGCCGTTAATATAATAACAAAAGCATCTTTTTCTCCTATCATATGAGTTTCATAACCTATTGTGGATATTGCGACCAGTAAGGTAAGTGGTATAGATAAAGCAAAAGGAGTAACAATCAGTTCTTTCAACGAAAAACCTGCAAATAATAGTGGTAAAGATGCAACAAACCTTATCAACAGCATAAGCATGCTTATAAGTAATGCATTTATAATGATATCAAATTTTAATAAGTCTAAAAGATTAAATCTAAGACCAACATCTATAAAGAAGATAGGTATTAAAAATCCATATCCAAATGAAGAAAGTTTTTCTACTACTTCTGCTTTTTCCTTAAATATGATTGAAAAAAAGAGACCGCCAAAAAATGCACCAATAATAGGTTCAAGACCAAGTAAAGAAGCTAACGCTACAAAAACGAACATATTAACAAAGTTTGCTCTTACTGCAGTTTCTGTTATACCTTCACTTTTTAAAAAAATGTGCAGTTTCTCTGGGTACCACCATATAAAAAGTTTAAAAAGTTTAAGCATTACATATGCAAGCCAGAAAAATAGAAAAATCTCTAAAAGGTCAAACATGGCCTTTTCTGATAAGCCAAATTTGTACACTACAAAAAATACTGTAATAGATATTAAACTTACCACTTCTCCAATGCTACCAAGTATTAGGAGAATTTGTCCAAAACTTGTTGAAAGCAGGTCTAAGTCTTTCAAGACAGGAAAAAGCAAACCAACTGCTGTTGTTAACAGCACAAGTGTATACACAGAAGGTAACTGTAAATAGTAAACTGTAAGAGCCGATAAAACCACAATTAAAGAAATTACTAAGAGATAAATAATCTTATGTTTTTTCGGGAGTTTTTTTATACTTTCAAAGTTAATCTCTAAACCAGCAAGATACATAAGTATTATAAAACCAAGCTCTCCTAAAAATCTTACTGTATCAGTTTTGTGAAATATATCTGGAAATATAAGACCAATAAAAAGACCAAATATAATTTCTGCAACAGAAGAAGGTAAATTCAAACGATTACTTATAAACGGCATTAAAAATGCGCCTATCGAAACAATTAGAAGTAAAACTGCTTCTATTTCACTCATTTACTTCCTCAACAGGAATCAAGAATGATGAAAAGCGGCATTTTTTTGCAATTAAATACTGAGCAACAGGATTAAAAAATGAAATATTCTGCTTTTTGTAGGACATTACGACCAAAGGACTGTCAAAATTTTCAAGGTATTTTAGAGTTTCCCGCACTGGATTTCCTTCTAATAGTTTAAAATTCATACTTTTTTTATATATATTCTCAAAATCTGTTATTACATTGTTTATGTCCAGTAAGTTTTCTTCTTCTTCTTCAGTTCTTAGTTCTTTTGGCATAGCCACATAAAAGGTGTTGATATCTACTTTTAAAAGCCTTGATATTTCAACTCCAATTTCCAAAACAAATGCAGGGTCAGGAGCATTTAGCATTACAGCTACGTTCTTATACGGAAATTTTCCCTTTGAAACTAAAAAAGGTTTCTTAGATTTTTCAAAAAATTTTTTAAAGCCAAGTCTTTCCAAAAAAGACAGTCCATTAAAAGGAATTACGTAAAACGCTATATTATTATCGGTCTCTTTGAGAAACCAATAGATTGAGTCTATATTTTCCTTTATCTCATAATTGGTAAATAGGTTTTCAAGCTCTTTTTCATCAGGTTTAAAACCTGAGTAAGGATAAATTAATACTTTATTTGTTTTTGTATTTTTGTATAAAAAGGACGTTTCTTGTGCAGCATAAAGAAAACTACCTTTTAAAGGCAGTGCTATATCTGAACCAAACTGCAGAGGAAATTGAGGTATACCCTTTAATAAGATACTAACAAGATTCTCTAACACTTTAGGGTCACCAATTAAGACAACACTATCACCAACTTTTATAGATTCTCTTCCAGATGGAATTATTAGTTGTCCATCTCTATATATAGCTGCAATTCTCCATTTTGAAGGTCTAAGATATTTGAGTTTTCTGTCTACAAAATGAGATTTTGCAAGTATTTTTACCTCTATTATTTCTCCTTTTCCTAATCCAATATTTGTGGCAATTTTGTAATTCTTTTCTATTAAAGAAACTACAGAGTTAACTATTATACTGGCAGGTTTAACTATGTTTATGTTGTTCAACTTTAAAAACTCTTCTTCTTTTTCAAGTTCATAGAGAAACACGGTAATAGGAGTTTCTAAATTGAAAACTTCTCTCGCAATACGGCAGGCCTCAAAAGAAACATCACCATCTTTTACTGTGATAATTATATGTTTGAGATTTTCAAACTCTATCTTTTTCCAGGTAAGAATAGAACTTGCATCACCTTTTATAGTCTCAACATTTTCTGTGAATTTTTCTTTAAGTCTTTTTAATTTCTCTTCATTTATATCAACTGCTATCACTTTCCAATTTTTTACAAGAACTTTTATTAACTCAAAACCAAAATAGCCTATACCAAAGATAATAATTCTGTTTTTTTCTTCCATTTTTTATGAATAATATTTGTGTTATATTAAACAACTATAATAGCATAAACTTCTACCTTGAAATGGAGGCTCTATGAAACCAAGAATAGTTTTCTTTAAAACTCCTGACCCAAAGGGATTTAACGATGAAATAATTGACAGCTTAAGCAAGTCTATTTCTGCACGTAATTTTGAAGTTAAAGTGATAGAACCTAAACCGGAAAATATCCAGGATGTTGTAAATGAAATATTTGAGTTTAAACCACTTTTCACGTTTGATATTAACCTTGATGGAGTAATCTTTGCCGAAGATGAACAAAAAAATAAAAAGCCTTTGTTTGATATAATTGGAAATATCCACGTAAGCTGGTTTTTAGAAGACCCTATGCTCCACTTTCTAAAACTAAAATCTGTAATTTCATCAAATCAGCTACTATTTTTAAATATTGATATAGAACACAGCCAGTGGCTTGCTCAGATGGGAAAAAATGTAGCATTTTTAGCTCCCGGTATTAATCCATCTCGCGTACCTCCTCCTATGGAAAAAGAGTTTGATGTAGCATTTGTTGGCCCAGTGGTAGAACCTGTTATCTATGAAGAGTTTTGGAAAGATAAACTCGATGAAGGCTTATATACATATGCAGTGGAACTTGGAAGACTTATATACAGAAATCCTGATATGCCAATAAGATATGCATCAGGTCATCTTTTGTCTCAGTTTTCTCCAGACTTCCAGGAAGCTATTGTAAAACTACAACAGGAAAGAGATGAAGATTTTATAAAACTCCTTGCTGAAATCGGTGGTTATGCTATGAACCTTAGAAGATGGCATATATTAGAATCTATTGATGATATTGAGATAAATGTTCTTGGAGAAGTGAGAGGGGAAACAAAAGAAAATATAGTTGTTTATGAAGATATCACTACTTTAAAAGACATAACCTCATTTTTGGCAAAAACTAAGGTATCACTTTTAAGTCAGCCACCATTTATTCCAACTGGAATTGGATTAACATCTTTTTACAGCATTGCATCTGGAGCTTTAACTTTCTTAGAAGAAAGGCTCTCTGTTAAGTCGTTCTTTACTGTAGACGAAGAGGTTGTAACCTACCACCCTATGGATAGTGTAGAAATAGAAGGAAAGATAATGTATTATCTTGAAGATGCACCAAGCGAAAGGGAAGAAATTGCCAGAAAAGGAAGAGATAAAGTCTTTAAACATCACACTCTCTATCAAAGGGGAGAAATCCTTGGAAATATCTTAGAGGATATTATTAAACAGGCATCCCAGGAACAAAACCAGAACGAGAATAATTCACAGTAGAAAAGGGGGCTTACACAGCCCCTGAAGTTATTTTTTTAATATCTCTTTTACTTTTGAAACGATATTTTCTGGAGTGAATCCAAATTTTTCCATAAGAACATTTCCTGGGGCCGAAGCACCAAAAGATGTCATTCCAATGACTGTACCCTTATCTCCAATGATTTCTTTCCAACCTAAGGTTATTCCAGCTTCCACTGCGACTTTTGGTACGTCTTTAGGTATGACTTTTTCTCTATATTCTTTATCCTGTTGGAAAAATAGTTCCCAAGAAGGCATAGATACAACTGTTGCTTTTATTCCTTCTTTTTCTAATAGTTTTTTTGCCTCTAAACAAACATGTACTTCTGAACCTGTTCCGATTAATACAACATCTGGATTTTCTGCTTCTTCTAAAATATATGCTCCTTTTTTAACACCTTCTTCTATATTGTACTTCTCAGGATCCAGTACAGGAACATTCTGTCTTGTTAGAACAAGCATTACAGGAGATTTCTCTTTTATGGCAATTTTCCATGCTTGAACAGTTTCATTTGCATCTGCAGGTCTTATAACTTTTATATTAGGCATGGCTCTAAAGCTCATAAGGTGTTCGATTGGCTGGTGGGTTGGTCCATCTTCCCCTACACCAATACTGTCATGGGTGTATACAAATATAGAATGGGTATGCATTAACGCTGCAAGTCTCACAGATGCTCTCATATAGTCTGAGAATACAAAGAATGTAGCACCAAAAGGTATAACTCCTCCATGTAAAGCCATTCCATTTACAGCTGCTCCCATTGCATGTTCTCTTATTCCAAAATGTATATTTCTACCTGTAGGATTATCGCAATAAAAGTCTCCCTTATCTTTCATTACAACTTTATTAGAAGAAGCAAGATCTGCAGAACCTCCTATAAAATTAGGTAATTTGTCTGCAAGTATATTGATTGTCTCCCCTGAGGCTGACCTGGTTGCTATTTTTTTAGATGTGTCTTTGTAGATTGGCAGTTCTTCATCCCAACCTTCAGGAAGTTCACCATTTATGAACATTTCAAATTCTTTTGCTAAATCTGGGTATTTTTTCTTATACTCTTCAAACATCTGCTTCCACTGTTCTTCGTACTGCTTCCCTTTTTCTACTGCTTGTCGGCAGTGGTTTAAAGCTTGTTGTGGTATATAAAACATTTTATCTTCCGGAAATCCTAAGGCTTTCTTGGTGGCTTTTGCTTCTTCATCGGACAGTGGAGCTCCATGGACAGCTGGATTATCCTGTTTTGGTGAATGCCATCCGATGTGTGTTTTAATTCTTATTAAAGAAGGTTTTTCTTTTTCATCCTGGGCTGCTTTTATTGCTCCATATATGGCTTCTAAGTCTTCTCCGTCTGGAACAGTTATAACGTGCCATCCATGGGCTTTAAATCTAAGTTCTATATCTTCTTTCCATGCTATATCTGTTGGACCATCAATAGTTATATGGTTATCATCGTAAAGATATATCAGTTTTCCAAGTTTTAGTCTTCCAGCTAAAGCAGCAGCTTCATATGAAATTCCTTCCATTAAATCACCATCTGAAACAATAGCATACGTATAATGGTCTACAATTTTAAAGTCTTCTCTGTTGAAGTAACTGGAAAGATAACATTCAGCTATGGCCATACCTACTCCCATACCAAAACCCTGTCCAAGGGGTCCTGTTGTAGCCTCAACACCAGGAGTTAATCCATACTCTGGATGACCAGGAGTTTTGCTACCAAACTGTCTAAATCTCTTTAATTCTTCAAGAGGCAAATCATATCCATATAAATGTAAAAGAGAATAAAGCATTGCAGAGGCATGTCCAGCAGAAAGAATAAACCTATCTCTGTTAAACCATTTGGGATTTTTAGGATTGTGTTTCAAAAATCTATCCCACAGTACATAAGCCATAGGTGATGCACCAAGTGGCATTCCTGGATGTCCAGACTTTGCCTGCTGAATCTGGTCTAAAGACAAAACTCTTATAGTGTTTATACATAGCCAGTCTAAATCGTTAAATTCCATTCAATTCTCCTTATTTTTGATAAGATTTCATAAAAATATTTTAAACAATTTCTACGATTCTAATAAATTAATTATGTCATTAATTTTGTCTTTGTACTCAGGATAGAGTTCTTTTAAGCTATTTAGGCATTTTATATCTTCTTTTGTTCCATATAGGTATATCTCTTTTAAGAACTTTGATAAGGTTTGTTTATCAAATCTGTGTTTTCGGAGAAACTCTACCAGTTCGTCTTTATTTATGTAAAGTAGATAACACACAATCATTTCTTTTATATCATCGTCTTGAATGTATTTGTAAAGAATAGGGAAAAGCTCATCGGCACACATTTTTAAGTATTCAAGAAATGACAGTCTTAAATCCTTATTATTACACTGTAAAATTTTCTTGTATAGCTCAATATCCTCCGATCTTTTAGGACAGTCTTTTAGTTGAAAGAATATATAGTCAAAAAGAGCTTTATTTCCGCCACCTTCAGCGTAATTATCAATAAGATTTTTTAGCAGGAAGTAATACTCTTTGTGATTTACCATATAATCAATCGCATCCAGTTGTTCCTGCTTATGATTTTCATTTATTTTCTCTTTGGCTTCTTCAAAACTTTTAAATCTATGTGGAAAAGTTTCTTTGAATTCTTTAAATGCCATTTAATAACCTCTTAAAATACTACTTATTCTATTTCCAATTATAAATTAGGAGAAAATTACAAATCAACAAAACACAGTTGTATCTGTCATGTGTTGAAGGCTCTGTCTCCAGCATCTCCTAAACCGGGTATTATAAATCCATCCTTATTTAATTTTTCGTCTATTTGTGCAATATAAACTTTAACATCTGGATGATTTTTGGAAATTCTTTCTATACCCTCTGGAGCTGCGATTATATTTAAAGTTATTATTTTTTTTGGTTTTCTTTCTTTTACTATCTTTATGGCATCATCTAAAGAACCTCCTGTTGCTACCATAGGATCTACAATGATTACTGTTTTTCCTTCTATATCTGGAAGTCTTACATAATAAACTGTGCTTTTTAATGTTTTTTCATCTCTCTTTATAGCTAAAAATCCTGCTGGACTATTTTTTAAGATTTTTAATACACCTTCCAACATAGGAAGTCCAGCCCTTAAAATGGCAATAGGAATTAAGTTTTTTTCATTTAAAACTGGAAACTCTTTTTCTCCTATCCATGTATTTATTTTTTTCATATGTAAATTTTCATCTTTCAAAGCTTCATATAGAAGTAGTCTCGCAAGTTCAGATACATAGCTTCTAAAAAGGTCTCCTTGAACTGATATGTCCCTAAGCATAGACACTATATGCTGGATAACAGGATTTTTAACCTTATTAATATTTTGCATATTTCACCTTTATAATCTATATTGTTGTTAAAGTTATTTTAACAAAATAGAGGTATACAAGAATGGCCTGTAGAAAAGAAGGAGAAAATTTCCAAAGGCTTGTTGATATTGTGGAAAGACTGAGAAGAGAGTGTCCATGGGATAGAGAACAGACAAACTTATCCATTAAAAATAATCTTATAGAAGAGGCCTATGAACTTTTAGAGGCTATAGAGAAAAACGATAACAAAGAAATGATCGAAGAACTTGGTGATGTTCTTCTACAGGTAGTTTTTCATTCTCAGATAAAAAAAGATGAGGGTGCTTTTGATATAAACGATGTTATAAATCATCTTATAAACAAGCTAATCTTCAGGCATCCTCATGTTTTTGGAGATAAGGAAGTAAAAGACGTTGAAGAAGTTTTAAACCAATGGGACAAATTGAAAAAGAAAGAAAAAAATAGGAAATCTATATTGGATGGTATTCCAAAAAGAATGCCTGCTCTTTTAAGAGCTACCAAAGTGCAAAAAAAGGCTGCGAAAGTTGGTTTTGACTGGGAAAATACTGACCAGATTTTAGAAAAAATCCAAGAGGAAATAAATGAATTAAAGAATGCAGAAACAAAAGAAGAATTAGAGCATGAATTTGGAGATATACTGAATGCCCTTGTTAATTTAGGAAGACATCTTGGCATTGATCCAGAAGAAGCTCTTCACCAATCAACAGATAGAATGGTAAGTAGATTCCAGTATATAGAGAAAAAAGCAGAAGAAAAAGGAGTAAGTCTGGAGGATATGAGCCTTGAAGAAATGGATAAATATTGGGAAGAAGCAAAACTTCTTGAACGTTCTAATAAGGATAAATCAGATAGATAGAAATTATATATTTTTCAAAAATCTTTATTTGGATGAAAAAAGTAGGTTATACGAGCAGATAAAAACATTTTTAAATGAAAAAGTAGATTTTATAGCAAATCTTGGACATTCTACATTTTTTATATATTGCAACGGTATAAAAGTGCTAACAGACCCTTTTCTGAGCCCTCATATTTTTGGAATAAAAAGGCAAAAACCAGCAATTATCCCTCAACTATTACCACAGATGGATTACATTCTTATATCCCACGCCCATTACGACCATCTTGACCTTAGAACCCTCAGAAGATTGAAAAGAAATGCAGTTTTAATTCTTCCTGAAAACAGTAGAAAAATTTTAGGTAATATGTACTTCAAAGATAAAATAGAAATTCCTCATTTTGACTTTTATGAAGACAGTAATATTAAAATAACAGCTTTACCAGTAAAACACAATAATGGACGCTCTCTTTTATATCCAAACACAAAGTGTTCAAGCTATATATTTAGATTAGGTGAAAAAGTTTTTTATTTTGCTGGAGATACAGCCTATTTTGACGGGTTTAAAAAGTATGGGGATGAATTTGATATAGATTACGCTTTTCTACCTATTGGAGGTTATGAGCCAAGGTTTTTATTAAAAAATGTTCACATGAACCCACAAGAGGCTGTTCAGGCTTTTTTAGATTTAAAAGCCAAATATATGATACCAATACATTATGGAACATTTCATTCGATACCTAAATTTATTAAAGTGGAAGCTCCCTTAAAACATTTAAAAGAAAGCTTAAAAGAAAAAAGCCTGGAAGATAAAGCTTTAATAGTTTTACCCAATGAAGTTGAACCAGCATTTATTGATTAATACGGTTTTCTATTTCTTTCCATACTTTGTCTAAGTTTATCTTTTCTTTTGAAGAAGTCAGGATTACAGGGATATTTTCATTAAGGTCCAGTTCTTCTCTTATTACTTTTGGAGCTTTAGATTTTTCACTTTGATTTAACTTGTCTAATTTTGTACCTACAACAATATAAGGAATTCCAAGGGTTTCTAAGTATTCTTTCATTAGAAAATCTAAGTTTGTAGGTTTGTGTCTACTATCAACAAGAAGAATTACAAGTTTCAAGTTTTCTCTCTTCTTGAAATAATCATCCATCATTTTTTGCCATTGATTTCTCTCTTTTTTAGAAACTGAAGCAAAACCATAACCTGGCAAATCTACAAAATAAAACTTATCATCTACATTAAAAAAGTTTACCAACCGAGTTTTTCCTGGAGTTGCACTCACCTTTGCTATTTTCCTATTAAACAGTGCATTGATAAGGGAGGACTTTCCCACATTCGACCTCCCTACTATCGCAACTTCAGGTTTGTCACTTTTTGGATAATCAGAGGGTTTTACAGCACTTTTAATAAACTCTATCTTCCTTGGTTTAGACATTTTTAACTTGCCTTTCCTATATTCTCCTCATAAATAAATACAGGTTCTTTTTTCTTTTGAACAACATCCTTGTCTATTATTATTTTTTTGAGCCCTTTTTCTTTTAAACTTGGAACTTCGTACATAATGTCCAGCATAATCTCTTCAACTATTGCTCTGAGACCTCTTGCTCCTGTTTTTCGTGCAATTGCTTCTCTTGCTATTTCCCTTATCGCATCTTCTGTAAATTCAAGTTCGATACCTTCCATTTCAAATAACTTTTTGTACTGCTTTATAAGTGCATTTTTAGGCTCCACCAACACCCTTACAAGAGCATCTTCATCTAACTCTTCAAGTGTTGCAATAACTGGAATTCTCCCTACAAATTCTGGAATTAAACCATACTGGATAAGGTCTTCAACTCTTACAAGTTTTAAGAGGTCTTTTTCTTCTTCTTTCGATTTTATGTCTGAAGTAAATCCTATTGATTTTTTCCCAATTCTCTTTCTTATTATATCTTCAAGGCCAACAAATGCTCCACCTAATATAAAAAGTATATTGGTAGTATCAAGCTGGATGAATTCTTGATGTGGATGCTTTCTACCACCTTGAGGTGGAATATTTGCTATTGTTCCTTCAAGTATTTTTAAAAGTGCCTGCTGCACACCTTCACCAGATACATCTCGAGTAATAGAAGGATTTTCTCCACTTTTCTTGGCAATTTTATCAACTTCATCTATGTATACTATACCTTTTTGAGCTGCTTCTATATCGTAGTCAGCAGCTTGCACTAATCTTACAAGTATACTTTCAACATCTTCACCTACATAACCAGCTTCAGTTAAATTTGTAGCATCTGCAATTGCAAAAGGAACATTCAGTATTTTTGCAAGGGTTCTTGCAAGAAGGGTTTTCCCGGAACCAGTTGGACCTATAAGCAGAATATTACTCTTTTCTAATTCAACATCATCATCATTTAAATTGTTTTCTTTAGCTAAAATCCTTTTATAGTGGTTATAAACTGCAACAGAAAGGATTTTTTTAGCCCTTTCCTGTCCTATTACATACTCATCTAAATGTTTTTTAATCTCTTGAGGTGTAGGCAACTTCTGTAGTGCTTCTTTTAAAGCTTTAGGATTGTTTAGTTCTTCTTTTACCAGCATATTACACTGAGATATACAGTCATCACATATATAAACATCGTTTGGTCCTGCAATTAGTACTTTAGTTTCTTCTTGAGATTTTCCGCAAAAACTACACTTTTGCTTTTCGGACATTATTCACCTCTTTTTGTCAAGACTTTATCTATAAGCCCATACTCTTTTGCTTCCTCAGCAGACATAAAATAATCTCTTTCAGTATCTTTTTCAATCTTTTTAACAGGTTTTCCTGTGAATTCAGCAAGTTTCTCATTTAAATATTTTTTTAATCTTAAAATCTCTTTTGCATGTATTTCTATATCTGTAGCCTGTCCTTGAAAACCTCCCAACGGCTGGTGAATCATTATTCTTGAACTTGGGAGGGCGTATCTTTTACCTTTTGTACCAGCTGCAAGTAAAAATGCCCCCATTGATGCAGCCTGTCCCATACAAATTGTACATACATCTGGTTTTATGTACTGCATTGTATCGTATATGGCAAGACCTGCTGTTACTACACCACCAGGAGAGTTTATATACATGTATATATCTTTGTCTGGGTCTTCAGATTCCAAGAATAGAAGCTGAGCTACTATAAGATTTGCCACATGGTCATCAATAGGAAAACCAAGTAACACAATTCTATCTTTTAAAAGTCTTGAATAGATATCGTATGCTCTTTCTCCTCGTGGTGTTTGCTCTACTACTATAGGAACAAGCTGACTTACAATTCTATCTATATCATTTTTGCTCATCTTTTGTTTCCTCCTGTTTTTCTTCTTCTTTTTCAGGTTGCTGTAATTCTTCCTGTCCTACTTTGCCGTATTTTTCTTCATACTCTTCTTTAGTCATTTCGATAATATTAGCCTTTTCTTTTAATAAATCAAGGACTTTTTTTCTTAAAATTTCATATCTGATATTGTTTATAAGTCCCCTTTCTTCCATGATTTGCTTTAGTTGTTCAGCTGGCATTTTATATGCTTCTGCGAGTTTCTGTATTTCTTGATTTATTTCTTCTTCTGAAACATCGATACCTTCTTTTTCTGCGATTTTATTTATAACAAACATTAATCTAACGTTCTTAACTGCTGTTGCCTCAAGTCCTTGAGCGGCAGCCTGAACCATCTCTTCATTTGGTTGAATGCCAAATTGCTGAAGTTGCTTTAGATAGTTATCAAGTAGTACTTGTAATTCTGCTTTAACTAAGGATACTGGAACTTCAAAGTCATACTGCTCTGCAAGTTTGTCGAGTATTTTTTGTTCTAATTCTGCTTCTTTTGCTTCTTTTACTTGCTTCTCTAAATCTTCTTTTATCTTTTTCTTAGCTTCCTCTACATTCTCACCAAGTCCTATCTCTTTAACAAACTCATCATTAAATTCTGGAACAATTTTCTTTTTAACCTCTAAAACTTTTATATCAACATTAGCTTTTCCTATTTCCTCTCCTTTTTCATTGTAAAGTGGAATATTTTCTAAATGGATTTCATCTCCAGCTTTTTTCCCGATTAATTCTTCTTCAATTTCTTTTCTAAGCTGATTTGCACCTACCACAGCTTCTATCTCATCTTCTTCAGAGTTTCCTTCTTCATCAACTATTTTGTATTTAAGTTTTACAAGGTCTCCTTCTTCTATTTCTTTATCTTCAGTTTCATATTTTGCGTGTTGTTCAAGGAGATTGTTGATTGCTTTTTCAACGTCTTCATCAGAAACTTCATATTTAATCATTTCAATTTCAAGACCTTCGTAAGGTTTTAATTCAAATTCTGGAGCAACTTCAAAGCTAACCTTAAATTTTAATTTTTCGTCATTTTCAATCTCTATATCTCCAAATGACAGTTCTGGAGAAACAGGAGTTAGATTTTCCTTTTCCAGTATTTCTTGTAAATGTTTGTTGATATACTGTTTTACAACTTCTTCCTTAATTAAATCTTTGTATTTTGCTTTTACCAAAGATGTTGGAACATGTCCTTTTCTAAAGCCTTTGAGTGATACGTTTTTTGATATTTCTTTTACTACGTTGTTTACTATATTTTTTATTTCCTGTCCTTCATCTTCAATTGTTAAAATTCTAACAAGTTTGTTTTCTTCTACCTGTACGTTCATTTCCCTTGTTCTCCTTTGTAATTTTTTTTGGCAAATTGAG
>CAZEYS010000019.1:0-24442 GCA_964516095.1 uncultured Aquificales bacterium | reverse complement strand
ATGAAACTTTACCTCAGGAGGGATATAAATCTGCAAAATTCTGTTCAATGTGTGGTCCTTCATTCTGTGCGTATAGAATTTCGCAAGGTGTTCAAGAAAAAGTTGCACAGAACCCAGAATTTTTAAATATAGAAGAGGAAAAATAAATAGAGCCTCAAGGGGGATTTATTCCCCCCTCTTTATTTTTGATAAAGGTTAGAGTATTATTTTTTTATGATAGATTATAAAGACATCTTAGAAAGTATCGAGTTTCCTATTGTCGTTTTGGATGTAAATAAAAATATCCACTATTTGAACTCAAGTGCAAAAGAACTCAAAGTATTTTTAGGTGTTTCAAAATTCTTTGAGCTTGTAACATATCCTCTTACAAACCCTCTAATAAAAGATGGTTATTCTGTAAAAGGTATACTTAAAGAATTAGACGAGAATAAGTATCTTATAGACATTTCAAACATTACAGGAACAGACCTCTACACTATACTTATAAGAGATGTGACAAGGTTTTTAGAGCTTGAAGAGAAAATGAAGAAAGAAGGGTCTGTTTTTACCATGACCCAGATTATTTCAGAAATATTTCATGAAATGAAAGGTCCTGTTGGAGGGATAAAAGCATGTGCTCAACTTTTAAAGGAATTGCCAGAAGACAAAGAACTAATAGAAGATATTCTCTGGGAAACCAACAGGCTTGAAAATATAATTAATCAGATGACGTTTTTATCTAAAGAGATAACTTTAAAAAAAGAGATAACGAATATCCACAAAATTTTGAGAGATACTATAAAAAGTTTTCAAAAGCAGTACAAAGACGTTAAGTTTATAGAAATTTTTGACCCAAGCTTACCAGATATACCTGTAGATAGAGAGTTTATAACAAGGGTTTTTGTAAATCTTATAAGAAATTCCGTTGAAGCTATAAATCAAAAAGGCTGGGTAGAGATAAAAACTGGTATTTCCTGGGATAAAGTTTTTTCTCCTAAAGGAGATAAAATATTTATTAGAATTAAAGATAGTGGTAAAGGAGTTCCAGAAGAAATTAAAGACAAATTATTCTATCCACTTACTTCAAATAAAAAAAATGGAATGGGTTTAGGCTTATCTATATCCTATAAAATAGTAAAAGCTCATAATGGCCTGTTAAGATATATAGGGAATTCTACTTTCGAAATAATTCTTCCTATAAAAGGTGATAAATGAAAGCAGTAGTATTTGATGATGAAAAAACTATTTTAAATGTTATAAAGAAGATACTTGAAAAAGAAGGCATAAAAGTATGGACTTATGAATCTGGAAAAGAGGCTTTCGACATAATCTTGGACAAAAAACCAGATATTGTATTCTTAGATATAAGACTAAAAGATGCAGATGGAATAGAGATATTAAAGCAAATATCATCTTTAGAAGATAAACCTTTTGTAATAATGATATCAGGCTACAATGACTACAAATATCTCATCCAGGCTATGAAATTAGGGGCTTTTGACTATATCCCTAAACCTTTTGATATAGATAAAATTAAAAAAGCTGTAAAGGCTATAAAAGACACGCTAAATAGTCGTTCTGAAGTATTAAATGTAGGAACTGAAATAATAGGAAAGAGCCCTGTAATGACAGAGGTTTTTAAACTTGTAGGTAGAGCATCTATAACTGATGAACCTGTATTAATTACCGGTGAAAGTGGAACTGGAAAAGAAATAATAGCAAATCTTGTTCATAAATTCAGCAATAGAACCGATAAACCTTTTATAGCTATTAACTGTGCAGCAATACCAGAAGATTTAATTGAAAGTGAGCTTTTTGGATATGAAAAAGGAGCATTTACAGGGGCAAACTCTTCTAAAAAGGGAAAATTTGAACTGGCCAATGGAGGAACCATTTTTTTAGATGAAATAAATCAACTATCGTATGATGCACAAGGAAAACTTTTAAGGGCAATTCAGGAGAAGGAAATTACTCCAATAGGTTCTACAAAAAGTAAGAAAATTAATGTAAAAATTATAGCTGCTACAAATCAGCCGCTGGGAAAACTCGTAGAAGAAGGAAAATTTAGAGAAGACTTATACTACAGACTTTCTGTTTTCGAAATCAACATTCCACCTCTAAGAGAAAGAAAAGAAGACATTCCAGATTTAATTAAGCTATTTACTAAGCAGGTTCTTACTAAACTTGGAATAAAAAAAGGAGGATTTACTAAAGAAAGTATAGAAATTTTACAGAATTATCATTGGCCAGGAAATGTAAGACAACTTAGAAACCTTGTAAACAAACTGGTTTCTATATACAGAGAAAGATATATAACCCCAGAACTTCTACCAGAAGACATCTATAGCTCCTCAGGTAGCAAGGGTATAACCACAGATTTTGACAAACTTATAAGACAAAGAATTAAACAAAAAATCCTGTATAACGAAAAAGATATATATGCTAATATTATTAAAAATATAGAGAAAATACTTATTGAGGAAGCTTTGGAGCAAACGAACCATAATATTTCACAAGCAGCAAAAATATTGGGAGTTCATAGAAACACTATTTACAATAAAATCAAAGAGCTAAATATAAAGGTAAAATGAAAATACGCAAAATAGCCCTTTTATTAGCTTTAATATTAATATCTTTCAATATGTTTAGTTGTGCTACAAAAAAGATTGAGACCCAAAATACTAAAAAGTTATCCCAGTACTATTTCAAACTTGGAGTTTCTTACCTAAACAGTGGGAATATTGCCGAAGCAATTTATAATTTAAACAAAGCTTATTCATTAAATCCACGGAACCCAGATATTTTGAATGCTCTTGGTATAGCATATACAAAAGTAGGAGAATTTGACAAAGCTCAGGAGTACTTTTTAAGAGCTATAAAAATAGCACCAGAAAAACCAGAGAGTTATGTTAACTTAGGTATACTACTTGCAGAAAAAAAAGATTATGGTTCAGCCTTAAAATATCTTATGAAAGCGGCAAAAAATCCAAACTATAGAACAAAAGAAAAAGCATACTACAACATGGCTTTAATATACTTGCAGCTTGGAAATCTCAGAGCATATGAAAATGCCTTAAAAAAAGCTATAGTTTACAATTCTTTCTTCTTACCTGCTTATGAAGAACTGGGAAGGTACTACATGAAACAGGAAAAGTATGATGAGGCGAGAAAGATATACGAAAGGGCAATATCTTTAGGACTTGGTTCCCCTGAAATCTACTATAATTTAGGAGTTATTTTTTATAAAAAAAGAAATCTAAAGCTGTCTCGCCATTATTTAAATAAGGCTCTAATAATAGCAGAAGAAAGACCAGCTTTGAAAGAAAAAATACAAAATTTAATAGATAAAATATATAAAGAAGTCGAAAATAAACAGCAAAAGCATAAAAATCACATCGAAAGAAAATCTAAAAAAATAATAACTTTTCCGAAGGTTTCTAAAAAACCTTCACCTGAACCTTTACCAGAAAAAGCTCCCATAATTCCAGAAAAAAACTTTAAGCCCTCACCTCCTAAAATAATAGTTAAAAAAACAAAACCAAAGAAAAAGAAGAAAAGCGTAATAAGATTTTTTATAAATTTAGGCATCTTTTCGTCTAAGAAATCTGCAGAAAAAATAAAAAGAAAGTTAGAGTTATACAGATACAATCCGAAAATAGAAAAAATTAAAATAGATGGTACAATATATTATCGTGTTTATATAGGCTATTTTGATAGCTACTTAAAAGCTTCAAGATTTTATAAAAAAAACATAAAACCGTTAGGTTTTAAAGGTTTAATAAAATTTAAAAGGGTAGAGTATGAACCAGAAAAAGGTTGATCTGTCTATTGTTATTCCCGTTTATAACGAAGAAGAGAACTTGCCAATTTTATATGAAAAATTAAAATCTGTATTGGAAAGCTTAGGTAAATCTTACGAAATAATATTTGTTAATGATGGTAGTACAGACAAATCATGGGAAATAATAAAAGAGTTGGCTGAAAAAGACCCACATGTTATTGGTGTCAATTTTAAAAGAAATTATGGTCAAACTGCGGCAATGTCAGCAGGCTTTGATGTGGCTCACGGAGATATAATCATCACAATGGATGCGGACCTTCAAAACGACCCAGAAGATATACCTAAACTTTTAGAAAAACTGCAGGAAGGATATGATATAGTAAGTGGATGGAGAAAAGACAGAAAGGATAACTTCTTAAGTAGAACATTACCTTCAAGAATTGCAAACTGGCTGATATCAAAAGTAACAGGTGTACATCTGCATGATTATGGCTGTTCATTAAAAGCTTATAAAGCCGAAATAGCTAAAAATTTAGATGCATATGGAGAAATGCACAGATTTTTACCTGCGTTAGCAAAACCTCTTGGTGCAAAAGTAATTGAGATACCTGTCAAACACCATCCACGGATGTATGGAAAGTCTAAATACGGAATATCAAGAACTTTTAAGGTCCTGCTAGACCTGTTTTTAGTAAAGTTTTTGCTGGATTATAGAACCAAGCCTTTGAGAATGTTTGGTGGTACAGGACTTTTATTTTTATTTATAGGTCTAATCACCTTACTATATTTAGTATGTTTAAAGATATGCTTCGGTGAATCTATAGGCAACAGGCCTCTTTTAATATTCGGAACATTGTTCTTTTTAACAGGCATTCAGCTTATTTCTACAGGAATAGTGGCTGAACTTATAATGAGAACATACTTTGAAAGTCAAAATAAAAGACCTTACATAATAAAAGAAGTTGTTCAAAAACAAGATTAAATTATTTGAGTTTGCAGTTTCCTTAGCCATAACTATAGGTTTTGTATACCTGTTTTATAAGGTTATTGGTTTTAAACAGATTATAAACTTTTTAGTTGAAATAAATCCTTTTAATTTGCTGGTAGCTTTTTTACTCTATTTTTTAAGCTATATCACCCGCACTTTAAGATGGGCTTTAACTTTAGAAATAAAAAATTTTTTCAAACTTTTTAAAATTACCGTTTATAACACTATTTTTAACATTTTTTTACCTTTTAGAACTGGAGAGATTTCGTTTTTTTATATGTTGAAAAAGGAAAATATAAAATTTTCAGAAAGTATAACTGCCTTTTTGTCAGTAAGAGCATTTGACGGATTTGCTTTAATTTTAACTTTTGTATTTTTTTATCTTTTTTATCTAAAGCATGTAATTTTAGCCCTGCTAATTATATTGGTTGCTCCAATAGGAATACATATGTTATTTAAGGTACTGGCAAAAATAAATATAAAAAAATTTAAAGAATTTGCTGCTGAAAAGCTGAGTATAAAAAACATTTTAACTCTTTATGTATTATCTTTGCTGACTTTGATTTTTAAGTTCTCTGGATTTTATCTTGTACTTCCTAAATCCCTCAGTATTGAAGTATCTAAGTTTTTCCTGGCAGCAGCAGCTGGAGATTTAACTACAGTTTTACCTATTCACGGTATTGCAGGAATAGGAACATATGAAGGTGGTTTTGCTGGCATGCTGATACTCTTTGGTGTTGATACAAAACTTGCAGTTTTATCATCTGTTTTTGTTCATATATTTTTACTTTTGTCTTCTGTTATACTTGCAGTTTTAGTTTTTTTGCTCTCTTTATTTAAGTATAAAAATTAAAAGCTTCTAGTTTGCAATGCAGTTAAGCTGGAAATTTATTTTTTCGGAAATTAAAAAATACAAGAAGAAGCTTATTATAGGTAACTTAATTGCCCTTGCAGCAACAATAATAAGTATACCTGTACCTCTTTTTATACCTCTACTTGTAGATGAAGTTCTACTAGGAAAAGAAGGAATATTCATAAAAACTTATAGGCAATTTCTTGGTGAAGGTTCTCCTGTTTCTTATGTTTTAACAGCTTTAATTATTGTTCTAATTATGAGATTTTCTTTTTTCGCTCTGTCTGCACTTCAGACGAAGGTTTTTACAGAAATATCCAAAAACATCACTTATAAGATAAGACAGCAGATATTAGAGCACCTGAAAAGCATATCAATGTCTGAATTTGAAGTTGAAGGAAGTGGTAAGATTGCTTCCCGTTTAATTACAGATATAAACACAATAGACGAATTTATAGGAAAAGCCATTAGTAGATTTATTATCTCAATATTAATAATATTAGGAGTTGCAGTTGTTTTGCTTTTAATAAATTGGAAGCTTGGTCTTCTAATACTCGTTATAAATCCTATAGTTGTTTACTTTACTACAGCTGTTGGAAGAAAAATAGGGAAGTTAAAAAAGAAGGAAAATAAAGCAATTGAAATATTTCAGGAAGCTCTGATTGAAACATTAGATTTATTTCGCCAGATAAGAGCAGCTAATAGAGAATTCTTTTTTATTTCAAAGCTCTTGCAAGAAGCAAAAAAGGTTAGAGATACATCCATCCAGTTCGGCTGGAAAAGTGATGCTGCTGCAAGACTATCAATGCTTATTTTTTTATCAGGTTATGAAATCTTTCGTTCTGTTTCCATATTGTTCGTCGCATATTCAGACCTATCAATTGGAATGATGCTTGCAATTTTTGGTTATTTATGGGTCATGATGACCCCAATACAAGAAATACTTGCCATTCAGTACTCTTTTCACTCTGCAAATGTAGCGTTGATGCGCCTAAATGAGATACTTTCACTGAAAAAAGAACCTGAGTATCCTCATCTCAAAAATCCATTTAAAAATAAAAAAACAGTATCAATTAACCTGAAAGATATATGGTTTTCTTACGAAAGAGATAACTATGTTTTAAAAGGGATAAATATGTTTATTCCTGAAAAGGGGAAAATCGCTCTTATAGGAGCTTCAGGAAGTGGGAAAACAACAGTTGCTAATGTTATAGTTGGCTTTTATCCAGTTAATAAAGGTGAAGTATATTATGATGGCGTGTCTGTAAAAGAGATAGGACTTGATGTGGTAAGGGAAAATGTATATCTTGTTTTGCAAAATCCACAACTTTTTAATAACACCGTGCGTTTCAATCTTACTCTTGGTAAAGATATTCCTGAAGATAAAATATGGGAAGCATTAAAAATAGCTGAGCTTTATGACATTGTAAATAATCTACCTAAAAAATTAGATACATTAGTTGGAAAAAACGGTATAAAACTATCTGGAGGAGAAAGACAAAGACTTGCTATAGCAAGGATGATTTTAGCAAATCCAAAAGTTGTAATTTTAGATGAATCTACTTCGGCTTTAGACTATATAACCGAAAGAAAAATCATGAATAACTTAGAAAAATTTTTAAAAGACAAAACAACCATTTACATTGCCCATAGGCTTTCAACTGTGCAAAAGGCAGACTATATTTATGTACTTGATAAAGGTAAAATAATAGAAGAAGGAACCCACGAAGAACTTCTAAAAAAAGAGGGATTTTACAGCAATTGGATAAATAATATAGGAGAGGAGAATTGCACCTAAAAAGAGCTTCAACAAGACTTATTGTTATTTCAACAATTTTAATTTTTTTATCTGTTTTAAACAGTATATTCATACTCATTTTAGTATTAAATCTCAAAAATTATGCAGAAATAATAAACCTATCAGGTAGGATAAGGGGGAATGTACAGAAAGTTGAAAAAAGATTATTGAATGACAAAACCTTGGCACCTGAAGTTATAAATTTAGAAAAACAAATAGATAATTTGATAGAGGAGCTGGATAAAAAAGAAGAAACATTTAACTTTTTACTTTCCACAAAAGACCTGTCTCTTGCAAAAGAAGTACAAAAGTGCTGGAAACAATTAAAGCCTTTGATAAATAAGAAGCAGTTTGATAAAAGTTATCAAATTTCAGAAAGATGCTGGAATATTAGTGATGAAATAACATATAAATATCAAATACTTGCAGAAAGAAATATCAATTACTTTATATTTCTTATTGTACTTAATACCCTTTTTATTTTTGGAGCTTTAATACTTTTACTGTTACTCCTCAAAAAAGATGTTAAAAACAGATTGGAATTTAAGGCACATTTCGATAAATTAACAAAAGTTTATAACAGACATACATTTGAAGAAATATTTAATAAGGTGAAAGAAAACCCATCCTATCCAAATCCAGCATTAATAGTTTTAGATATAGATAACTTTAAAAAAATAAACGATGTATACGGCCATAATATGGGAGATAAAGTATTAAAAGAAGTATCTCGTACTATAAGAAAACATATAAGAAATAAAGATATTGTTGCACGCTGGGGTGGAGAAGAGTTCGTAATACTACTTCCAGATGCAGATAAAAATAGAGCAAAATTTGTTGCAGAAAAACTGAGAAGACACATAAAGTTTTTAAGCAAGAAGTTCCCTTTTACTCTGACTGCAAGTTTTGGAGTTTCACTTGTAAACAAAGATAAAACCTTAGAAGAAGCTTTTGAAAAAGCTGATAAAGCTCTTTATAAAGCTAAAACTACAGGAAAAAACAAGGTTGAGGTTTACTATGAGTAGTATATTAAAAGGGTTAAACGACAATCAAAAAGAAGCAGTTAAATATTTTAGCTCTCCACTTTTAGTGTTGGCAGGTGCAGGTTCTGGTAAAACAAGAGTTATTACCCATAAAGTTATGTTTCTAGTAAAGGAATTCGGTATTGATATAGATAGAATACTTGCCATAACTTTCACAAACAAAGCTGCTAATGAGATGAAAGAGAGAATAAAAAACGCATTAAATCTTGAAGAAGAACCAAAATGGATAACCACATTTCACAGTCTATCAGCAAAAATATTAAGAATAGAAGCTCATCACATAGGATACAACAAAGATTTCGTTATTTATGATGAAGAAGACACAAAAAAGCTTTTAAAGGATATTGTAGAGCAGGCAAATTTAGACAGAGAGCTTTACAAGCCAGATAGGCTGAAAAATATATTTTCACAGATAAAACAAAATTTTGATGAAAGTTTACTGGATTTTCATGAAATGCAACTTCCACATATAAAATCTCTATACGAAAAATACCAAGAAGCTCTAATATTTGCAAACGCAATGGATTTTGATGACTTGTTATTAAATGTTGTAAAACTTTTTAAAGAAAATGAGAATATTAGAAAAAAGTGGCAAGACAAGTTTGATTATATACTTGTAGATGAGTATCAAGATACCAATAAAATACAGCATGAAATCTTAAAATTTTTGGTTGGAGAAAGAGATTGTATAACTGTAGTGGGAGATCCACAGCAGTGTATATACACATGGAGAGGTGCACATCCAGAAAACATACTGGACTTTGAAAAAGATTTTCCAAATACAAAAATAATCAAATTAGAAAGAAATTACCGTTCTACTCAAAAAATTCTTTCAGCAGCCAATAAAGTTATATCTGCATCTAAAGGAAGATGGAAAAAAAAGGTTCTAACATTGTGGACAGATAAAGAAGAAGGAGAAGATTTAAAACTTATTAAGCTTGAAACAGATAAACAGGAAGCAGCCTTTATTGCATACCAGATAAAAAAACTCGTTTCAGAAGGTTACAAATACTCTGATATAGCAGTTTTGATGAGGATGTCTTTTCTATCCAGAAATATAGAAGAAGCTCTTGTTAAATTTTCAATACCTTATCAGATTGTTGCTGGGGTAAAGTTCTTTGAAAGAGCAGAAATAAAAGATATATTAGCTTACCTGAAATTCGCATTTAACCCAAAAGATGTACAGGCATTTAAACGTATAATAAATCTTCCATCCAGAGGTATAGGAAAATCCACCTTACAGAAAATTCAAAAATTTTATGTTGAAGACTGGTACCAGGCCTTAAAGGATAGCTATGACAGCCTATCAAGTAAAGTAAAAATAAACCTACAGCACTTTTTTGAAGTTGTAGATTTTATAAGAGAACATGGAAACGAAAAACCAGCACAGGTAGCAAAGTATGTCTATGACTCCATCGGCTATGAAGATTATCTTATATCCAAATATCCCAAAGATTATGAAGACAGAATTGCTAACGTACAGGAACTATTTAAAGCACTGGAAGAACTTGAAAAAAAAGGAAAAAGCTTATTAGAGTTTTTAGAAGAAGTATCCCTTGAGCAAGCCCAGGACAGTATAGAAAACTCAAACAGTGTTAAAGTAATGACAGTTCATGCATCTAAAGGTCTTGAGTATCCTGTTGTTTTTATTCCAGCAGTTGAAGATGGTATATTCCCCAGTGGTAGAGCCTTTGAAGATATAGAACAGATGGAAGAAGAAAGAAGACTGTTTTACGTTGCAATCACAAGAGCAAAAGAGCAGGTTTATATGTCTTTAGCAAAACATAGAAGCAGTTTTGGAAGTGGTTTTTATGAAACGAAACCTTCAAGATTTTTAAAAGATATAAAGGACCAGATAAAAGTTCTTTCTCCTAAAGCTAAAAAACCTAAAGTGGCCGTATCTTCAAATCCAACAGATAAATTAAAAGTAGGACAGCTTGTAAAACATGATATCTTTGGCAAAGGGGTAGTAAAAGAACTGCAACCTCCTAAGGCAAAAGTTGTATTTGAGAATGTAGGGGAAAAAGAAATTCTCACAAAGTTTTTAAAAAAATTGTAAATTCTACAGAAACTTAACTATTTAAGATGACTATAGTCATATATACTCTGATATATATAAGATTTAATAGTGTATAATCTTAAAATTAAAAGGTAAAAAAATGAACCAAAAAATAAAAATAGATAAAACAAAATTTAAAGATGATAAAGTTAACGTTGAACTTATAGTTTCCGTTGATGAATTTAGATTGGTATACTTTTATTTAAAAAAGGGACAAAAAGTAAAATCACACGTTTCAAAATCTCATGTTGTATTAACAGTTTTAAAAGGAAAAGCGAAATTTTTTAAAGGAGATGAAGAAAATTTTGATATTTTAAAAGAAGGTGAAGGTATATACTATCCTCCGTTAGCTCCACATGGATTTCAGGCTTTAGATGATACTATTATTCAAGCTTTTATTTCTCCAAATCCTGTCAAAAAAGAATTTGTAAGTTTAGAAAATATTTAAAATATATAAAGCATTTACCTTCTACAATATAGCCTTGTTGATAGCTATCTTTATTTTACTCTCTCGACTTTTTAAATATCCTTCTAATTTAATTGACTTAATATGATGTCTTAGTGTATTCTAATTAGATGTAAAAATTTAGTTTAGGAGGTTGTCAGTTTTATGGCAGTAGTTGAAGTAAAACCAGAAGAAGGTTTTGAAAAAGCATTAAAAAGATTTAGAAAGTTATGTGAAAAAGAAGGAATTATAACAGAAATGAAAAGAAGACAATTCTATGAAAAACCTTCAGTAAAAAGAAAAAGAAAACAAAGAGCAGCAAGAAAAAGACTTATAAAAGCATTGAAGAAAAAAGGTCTTCTATGATATAAGAGGTAGACATGAAGCTTTTAGAAAAACTTCAACAGGAAATGAAAACTGCTCTAAAAAATAGAGATAAAGATAGACTTTCAGTTATAAGAATGCTTATTTCTGAAGTAAAAAAAGCTCAGATTGATGCCAAAAGGGACCTTTCTGATGAAGAAATAATAAGTGTTTTACAAAAGTACGCAAAACAAAGAAAGGAAGCTATTAAACAATATAGAGATGCAGGAAGAGAAGATTTAGCTGAAAAAGAGGAAAAAGAATTAGAAATAGTATCTGAGTTTTTACCACAACCTTTATCACAGGAAGAAATTGAAAAAATAGTAAGTGATACCATAAAAGAATTAAATGCTACATCTATGAAAGATATGGGTAAAGTTATGAAAGCTGTAATGGAAAAGGTTAAAGGTAGAGCTGATGGTTCTATTGTAAGCTCAATAGTAAAATCAAAGCTCTCTCAATGATAGATATAACCTTTATATCTCTAACGTTACTACTGTTTTTTATTGGAGTTTATAAAGGTTTCTTTTCACTGATGTTTAATTTTACTTCTATTATAGTAGCTTTATTTTCAGGTATAAAATATGGAAAATATATTGGTCAGCTATTAGCTAAATATTTTCAAGCTGATATACTTATTTTAAAAATTTTATCTTTTTTGTTTATTTTTGCAGTAATTTGGTCTACTTTTAAACTAGTAGAGAAACTTGCTTATTTCTTTATAAAGAAAAATCAGATAGTAAGTATCTCAGACAGAATTATGGGAGGAGTTTTAGGGCTCCTCTCTTCTCTTATCTTAATATATATGGTTCAGTCTTATACAGATAAGAATGAAGAATTAAAAAGATTAACCGAAAAATCTATAGTCATACAAACCATTAAAAATGTAGAAAAAGTTTTTAACCTTAAAAATTCATAACAATTGGTTTTTCCGCAGCTGCAACAAAATTTAAAAATGTAGAAGCACCTACTGGTTTTTCAGTTCCTTCAATTAGATCTTCCTTTTTATAACCAAAGAGCTGTAAGGCAGTATTACAGGGAAAAAGTTTCACTCCTAAATCTTTGGCTTGATTTAACAACTGCTCAATATCAGGTACCTTGTTTTCTTTCATCATCTTTTTCATCATAGAAGTTGTCAAATCTACCATACCTGGTAATATAGTAAAAAATTGAGGAACAGGAAAAGGCATTGGTATAGCAGGATTTCCAACTGGAGAAACTTTTAACTCTTTTAATTTATCTTTATGCAAAACATTTATTCCGTAGAAGCTAAAAAACATTCCTACTTCCATTCCCATTGCTGCAGCTGTAGTACCAAGCATAAAAGCTGGCATAACTTTATCTAAAGTACCACTTAAAACTATAATACCAACTCTCGTAGACATGAAATTCCTCGTAATATAAGGTAGATTATAATTTACTGTAATACTCTTAAAATATCATTAAAAATGACAAATATCATTAGCGTCCCTAAAATAGCAAATCCTATATAAGCCAAGTATTCTTTTGCTTTTTCTGGTAGAGGTCTTCTTATGATACTTTCAATTAATAAGAGAGCTATTAATCCTCCATCTAAAACAGGGATAGGAAGTAAGTTCAAATATCCAAGTTGCAAAGAGATAAATGCCATAGCAAATAAATATGTAGAAATTCCAGAGGCAAGAGCATCTCCAGAAAATTTGGCAATGGCTATTGGTCCACCTAAAGTTTTAAAAGATACTTCACCTGTTACTAATCCTTTTACCACATCCCATATTGCTATAGTTAGTTCTTTTGTTTTTTCTAAAGCTTTTTTGAAAGCTTCTACAGGAGGATATTTAACTAATTTAGTATCAAGTTTAGGTGATATACCTATAATATATTTGTTAAGTTGTTTATTAAATTCTGGTTTAACCTTAAGTGTTATAATTCTACCGTTTCTTTTAATCATCAAGGTAATAGGGTCAGGACTGTTTAAATGTGAAATAATATCTACAAATTCATACCAGCTTCTTACAGCTTTTCCATTAACTGCAACTATAATATCTCCAGGTTTTAAGCCTGCCTTTTCTGCAGGAGAACCAGGAATGATTTTACCTATAACAGGTTTTATTAGCGGAGCAATTCCTATGCTGACTTTTTCAATATTATCAGGAACTTTTAGAGATATATGCAGTGGTTTATTGTCTCTTATAATTTTTAAATCTACTATTTGTCCTGCTTTCAATCCTAATTTTAAGGTAAAATCCTTCCAGTTTTTTACAGGTTCATTATCTACAGCAACAATTTTATCAAAAGGCTTTATACCTGCTTTTTCAGCAATACTCCCTTTTTCAACATACCCTACAACAACTGGTTGATTTAGATACATAGGTTCTTTTATACCAATAGTATAAGCAAGTGTAAAAGCAAAAATAGCAAAGATTATATTAAAAAGAGGTCCTGCAAAAGCAATAAGAATTTTCTGCCATCTTGGTTTTGCTGAAAAAGACCGTGGATCCTGTTTATTTTTTTCTGTTTCTCCCTGGATAGGTTCTGTCATAGAATCTTCGCCATACATCTTCACATATCCACCAAGAGGTATAAGAGCTATTTGATAAACTGTCTCTTTCCCTTTCCATCTAAAGATAGGTTTACCAAAACCTATTGAAAACACTTCAACTTTTACTCCAAACAACTTAGCAAATAAAAAATGTCCAAGTTCATGTATTGTAATTAGAACGCCAAGCATTATTAAAAAGCCTATTACACTAACCAATTACTTCCTCCGCAATTTTTTTTGTCTCATCAATTATTCGAAATACATCTTCTATACTTTCAGGTTTATCAAAGCTTGCTTTTTCAAGAATTCTTTCTATATAAATAGGAATCTGAACAAACTTAATTTCTTTATTTAAAAATTTATTTACTACAATTTCATCTGCAACTGTTAAAACAATAGGATAAAAATCACCCTTTTTACCAGCTTCTATAGCTATTTTAAGTAAAGGAAATTTATCTGTATCAGGTTCGTAAAATTCGAGTTTGTTCAGGTCCACAAGATTTAATCTGGGTAAGTCAATATCTATCCTCGATGGATAAAATAAGGCATATGATATAGGATATCTCATATCAGTTGGAGATAAATTTGCAAATAGATTACCATCAACAAGCTCAACTATAGAATGAACTACGCTCTGGGGATGTATAACAACATCTATTTGAGAATAGTCTACTTTAAACAAGTAGTAGGCTTCTATAACCTCAAGCCCTTTATTCATTAAAGTTGCACTATCAATGGATATTTTTTTTCCCATCTTCCATTTTGGATGATTTAAAGCCTGTTGGACAGTTATGTTTCTAAAATCTTGAATAGGGGTATAGAAAAAAGGACCTCCAGAGGATGTCAGTATAATTTTAAAAACATCTTTTTTATTTAAACAGTTTAAAGTCTGAAATATACTGGAATGTTCACTATCAATAGGTATTATTCTATCATACTCTTTGCCACATATCTCTCCAAGACATATAATAGCTTCCTTATTAGCTGTTGCTAAATTTTTTTTATTTTTCAATAAAACGTATGTAGGATAAATGCCACTGATGCCAGCTATACCATTAACATAAATGTCTATATTCAATTTAGAATAAAAATCTATTCCTTCTTTACCTGTTAAAACCTTCACTCCATCTATAGAGACTTTATCACTAAAATTTTCTACATAAACATATTCTGGCTTAAATTTATTGATCTGGTTTATCAACTTTTTGGATGGCTTAGAAGCTGCCAGTAATTTAACATTAAACCTTTCGGGATACTTTTCTATAATATCTAAAGTCTGACTACCAACAGAACCAGTTGAACCTAAAATTGCTACCGACTTCAATTACATACCTGCATACATAATATTGCCTAAAATTTCATTTTCATCTTTAAACCCAACAAATTCAACTTTATCATTTATAATGACTTTAGGAACAGTTAACACATTATATTTGATTGCAAGCTCTTTAAAATCACTACAATCTACTGCATGGGTTTTTATATAATCACTGGCAAGTGCGAAACTGTACATTTTTTTTAACATTAATGGACACCACCCACAAGATTTTGTTATGAATACTTTTATATCAACAGGCTTATCCAACATTTCTAAGATTTCCAAAGTCCTTTGTGACAAATCGTAACTGTTTGTAGAAACCATCTTAATTGTCTCAATAAAAACTTGAAATTCCCCTCCAGATGGAATTCCCATATATCTTATACCAAAGTCTTTATTTGAGTTAATAGCGATACAAGGTTTGTCAAGACAATCTAAAGAATTTAATTTAAAAGAAATCTTTTCACTTAAATTGGATATATCAACAAGTAAATCTTGCGTATTTTGAGATAATGCAGAGTTATCCTTATCTAAGATTAATGTAACTGGTTCTATTAATCCTTCAAAAAATCTTTTTAACTCTTCTTTAGTTTTATCTGATAACAATTTTTTGTCCACACGCTTACTTATTATTTTTTTTAATTTTATCATAAAAGATATATAAATAATAATAATAATAGGGCATGAAAAATTGTGGATAACTAACTTAAGTATTTGATATACATGAAATTTCACCTGTGGATAACCTTGTGGATAACTTGTGGATAGCCTGTGGATAACTTTGATACTTAAAAAGTTCTTAATTTAGAATAACTTACAAATTTCATGCCTTAAAAAATCCTTTAATATCAATGATTTACAAATGTGGATAACTTAAGATAAACACCGAGTTATCCACAACTTATCCACAACCTAAATGTAAGTTATCCACAATTTTATGGGAGTTATCCACAGGAAATGAATTGGTATGTGGATAAGTTTGTAAATTGTTGATAAAAAAGAGATTTTTGATGTAAAGAAGAAGAGAAGGAAGAAGATTACTTTTCAAATATACGGATTTCTAAAATTCTTCTTCCACACTTAGGGCAATTAGTATCCAGAACACCTGTGTTATTAGCAACTAAAACTATGTCTCTTCCAGTTTGTCCACATTTACATTTATAATCTACTTCTTCAAAACGGACGTCAGGTTCTTTTCGTGCTTTAAGTTTTTCCATTTCTATCACCTCCTTTTTTTATTTTTATTTTGTGTATAGTATAAAGCTGATTTTTTTAGGTTTTATTAAAGAACAATTAAGAATTGTTAATAATGTTCAGTAGAAGACAATTTAGGTTAGTAAGTATGATTTTTTATGATGCTTTTCATATTATGAAATATACTTAAGTCTTATTTGTGTTATACTAATTTGTTCACTATTCCCGTACGTGTGGAGCTATTCATGAAAGCGAAAATAGGAAATCAAGTTCCTTATTTTGAGTTTTTAGATGGGATTAAAGGAAAAACTGTTTATGACCTGAAAAATAGATGGCATTTTGTTATATATAAATCATCCAAAGTTGATCTTACTGAAAAGGAGCAGGAACTGGAAAGAGCAGGGGTAAAGCTTATAGATTATATTCAAATTCTGTCTAAAGATTTTCTTGACAAAATTGATGTGAAAAATAAGGATGAATTTTTAATTTTAGTCGATAGATATGGAACTATACAGCTTATTGCAGAAGAAGACCATATTCCAACTTTTGAAGAAATAATGGAAACTGTTCAATTTTTAGATGATGAAGGATGTTGTGCTCTCTAAAAAGATAGAAGAAGCTCCAGAAAAACCGGGAGTTTATATTTTTAGAAATAAAAACAACTATATTTACATAGGAAAAGCTAAGAACTTAAAAAAAAGATTAAAAGGACACTTACAGGCAGCAAAGTTTGACCCTAAAGAACAACTTATATTTAATGAATCTACCCGTCTTCAGTGGATAGTAACATCATCTGATTATGAAGCATTTGTTCTTGAAAATGAGCTTATAAAACAGTACAAACCTAAATATAACGTAAAGTTAAAATCTGGAACAGGATATCCTATGATAGTAATTACCAAAGACGATTATCCAACTGTTAAGATAAGTCGTAAATTTGGGGAAATTGATGGATATTACTTTGGACCATTTATTCCTGCAAAGACAGCACACGCTATGAAAAAGTTAATACATAAGCTCTTTAAACTTAGAACCTGTGACCCTCTACCAGTTAGAAATATAGCTTGTTTTGATTATCATCTTGGTTTATGCTCTGCACCTTGTACAAATAAAATCTCTAAAAAGGAATACCAGTTAAATGCACAGGCAGCTGTATCGTTTTTATCAGGTGATGTAAAAAAGATAATATACCAGTTGTACGATAGGATAGAAACTTACTCCAATAAAATGATGTTTGAAAAAGCCGCCATTATTAGAGACCAGATTAAAGCTTTAGAAAATATAGTAAAAAAACAAAACATAATTGGTATTCCAGAAAAAGAAGCAGATGTATTTTTTTATGTTTCCAGTAGTATATATCTGGTAGTTATACGTTCCAATAGAATACTTGGTATAGAAAAGTTAAAGGTAGAAAATTTAGAAAATAAAGATGAAGTTCCATCTGTAGTTATGAGTTATTACAGGCAAGGAAATTTCTTACCTAAAAAGATTATATTTAATATAGAGTTTCCGTATTTAGAAAACTTGAAAAAATGGATAAAAGATACTTTTAATAAAGATGTAGAGATATCTACTAATCTAATCGATGAAATTAAAAAATTTATAGAGAAAAATATGGATAATGACACAAGAGATTTAGAAGATCTAAAAATAGAATTCAAAAAAGTTTTTGGGTTTAATTTACCAAATAAAATTGAGGGGTTTGATATATCTACCATATATGGAAAGTTTAATGTTGGTTCATGTGTTGTTTGGGAAAATGGGAAAATGAACAAAAAACTGTACAGGAGATTTAAAATAAAAACAGTAAAAGGAGTTGATGATTACGCTTCTATGAGAGAAATGCTTTTTAGACGTTTTAAAAAGTATGTTCAAATGAATAATCCTCCTGAACTGGTATTAATAGATGGGGGTAAAGGACATTTAAAACAGGGTCTAATAGTTAAAGATGCCCTTGGTTTAAATGACCTTAGAGTATTTTCTATAGCTAAAAAGGAAGAGATTATTTACACTGATGATGGTAAAGAGGTGCATTTGTACAATCATCCTTTATTGTTAAGGCTTTTTACAACAATAAGAGATGAGGCTCACAGATTTGCAATTTCATACAATAGAAAGTTGAGAGAAAAGGAAGGGCTTAAATCTGTTTTAGATAATATTGAAGGGGTTGGGAAGAAGAGAAAAGAAATACTATACAGAACCTATAAAACTATAGAGAATATTGCAAATGCTGATGAAAATGAACTTGTAAAGCTTGGAATACCAAAAAAGGTTGCACAAAACATAAAAAAGTATTTAAATAATTAAAACATTCTTTGGAGGAGGTTTTGAGAAATGGGACCTTGGACAGCTTTTATAATTATGGTATCTTTTGCAGTTTTAACAGCTATTTTAGCTTTTGTAGCAGGGGCATTAAAAGGCGAAGAGTAATAGCAATTTGAGTCCAGGGAATATAAGCAATATATTTTTCTTCATAGCCCTGTCTTTCTTCCTTTTCCTGGGCTATCTTTTGTTTTCTCCTTTTTTTACTATTATACTAACATCAATATTTATTGCTGTTATAGTTTATCCATTACATGAAAAATTTTTACAAAAACTCAAATCTCCTGTATTATCTTCACTTCTGTCAACACTTCTGGTTTTGATTTTTTTTATAATTCCATCTCTTTTAATTACCATAGTTTTCATAAATGAAGTTGGAGTGATTTATCCTATTTTTATAGAGAAATTATCTAAGTTCAATAATATTGAAAGTTTTATTCTCAGTATTCCAGTTATATCTTTTTTTTATAAAAAAATATCTATTTTTCTCCAAAATTTTAATTTAAACATTGATATACAGTCATTTCTAAAGGTTTCTGTCTCGTACTTAGCGAACTTTATAATAGACAAAGGTAAAACAATAGTTATTAATTTTTCTTTTATTGTTTTTGGTATATCTCTGATTATAATAACAGTATTTTTCCTATTCAAAGATGGCAAAAGTCTTTATAGATGGGTATATAAGCTTATTCCTATGCCCGAAAAAGATAAAGAGTATATTGTTATTTCTTCTTATAATACAATCCAGGGTGTATTCTTTGGTTCTTTTCTTACAGCCGTAGCCCAAGGGATTTTATCTTTTGTTGGATATTACTTTGCAGGGGTCAGTTTTAGTCTTTTTTGGGCTATTTTAACATTTTTTGCTGCATTTTTACCTATTGGAGGGGCTTCTCTTGTTTGGGTTCCTATTGCCATTTATCTATTTTTCACAAAAAGTTTTCTAACTGCATTTTTATTTTTTTTATGGGGCACTTTTGTTATAAGTACTGTTGATAACATTATTAAACCAGTGGTAATTGGAGAAAAAGCTAATATCCATCCTATGGTAATGGTTTTTTCAATACTCGGAGGCCTTAACCTTTTTGGTTTTATAGGGGTTTTTATCGCCCCAATTATTGTAGTTATCTTATACAATCTTTTAAATATATATTATGAGCGTTATGGCTCATATTTCTAAAAGTTTGGAGGATTAAATCCAAACCCAAATCCAAAACCACTACTGTTTTCTTGTTTAATTATTCCTTTTTGTTTTCCATAGAACTCTATCTGTGTAATATCCTGTTCTACAGGGATTTCTTTAGGACACATAAAAGTACAGTACTTACAATGTACACAGCTTGTTATATGGTTTTTGTCTGCAAGTACTATTCTTTCGTCTTTTAAGGCATCGTTTTTATCTTTCCAAAATCTATAAACCTTTACAAAATTTATAGGTCCTCCAAAGTTTTTGTCTGTCTGGAATGCAGGACAGGCACTATAGCATATTCCGCATAGTATACAGTCTGTTTCTTTATCAAATTTTTTCAGGTCATCTGGATACACTGGTTCAAATGGTTCTTTTGGAATAAACCATGCTTTAACATCTTTTAGTTTTTCTATATACTGACTGTGATCTGTTACAAGGTCTTTTATTACCGTTAGATTGTTTGCTGGTTCTACCATTATTTCTTCACTTTCTTTCAAAAGATCTTTTATTTTTGTCCGGCAAGCCAATATGTGTTTATCTCCAACTTTTACGGCACATGTACCACAGATTGCAGACCTACATTGCACTCTGAATGTTAAGCTTGGGTCTATGTTATCTTTTATATACATTAAAGCTTCTAAAAGAGTTGTCCTGTCTGTGTAATTTATATTATATTCTTGTATCCACTCTTTTTCCCCATCGTATCTTTTAACTTTTAAGTTAGTATTCACTTCGTTGACCTCGTAATAGTTATTATTTATATATAATATAACTTTATCATTTTAAAGGAGAGCTTAAATTGAGATTTTTCATAAATAGTTGGTTATCTATACTTTTTATATTTACTTTATCTTTAGGAAAAGGTATTAAAGCTCCTGACTTTGCCTTACCTGATGAAAATGGCACTATAGTAAAACTTTCTGCTTTAAAAGGGAATGTTGTTGTTTTGGTGTTTTGGGCAACTACTTGTGGTGTTTGCCAAAAAGAACTACCTGAAATTTCTTTTCTCGTAGATGAGTATAAAAACAAGCCTGTTAAGTTTTATGCAGTTGTTATTAATTCTGATAATATTCAAGAAATAAAAAAAGTTAAAAAAAAGTGGGGATTTGATATACCTGTATTGATTGGGGATTATGAAACTGTAAAAAACTACAGAATTATAGGAACTCCAATTATATATATTTTAAGAAAAGATTTAACTATTGGTAAGATATTTTACGGACACACTCCTATTAAAAAATTGAAAAAGTATATTGATAAATTTTTAAAGTGAGGTTTTGATATGGTTGAAAATATAACACTATGGACAGCTTTTTTAGCAGGTTTTTTAAGTTTTCTTTCGCCATGTGTGCTTCCAATTGTTCCTGCATATCTGTCTTATATAACTGGTGCCAGTGCTAATGTTTCTGATGAAAACAAAAAATTTAACTTCAAGGCAATTATACCTATCTTATTTTTTGTGGTGGGATTTTCCACAGTTTTTGTTTTGATGGGAGCTTCTGCATCTTATATTGGTCAGTTTTTTATGGATTATAAATCTTATATTTCCAAAATTGGAGGTGCACTGGTAGTATTTTTTGGTATTCATTTTACTGGTTTATTTTTAAAACCTAATTTTAAAGAGTTATTTTTTGCTATTGGATTGATTTTAGTCGCTCTTTATACATTTGGAATAATATCTTTAGATATATTCTTTACTTTTGCAGGCATATGGTCTATTGTTATGGCACTTTATTTCCTTAGATTACACGAATTTTTGTATAGACAGTTCAAAGTAGAAAAAAGTGGAAAAGCTACGGGAATAAGTTCTTTTATTGTAGGATTAACGTTTGGGGCTGGGTGGAGTCCATGTATTGGTCCTATTCTTGGTTCTATTTTAATGATTGCTATGAACGAAGGTACTGTTTCTAAAGGAATGTTACTTTTAGCTTTTTATTCTCTTGGTCTTGGCATTCCTTTTATATTAGCAGGCCTTTTATGGACTTCATTTTTGAGACTTGTTCAGAAATTTGGAAAGTTTTTTGAAATTGTAGAAATAGGTGGGGGTGCTTTATTAATAGTACTGGGAATATTACTTGCAACAGGAAACCTTGAAAGTTTTTCTTCAATACTTGGATAAGATTTAAAGGTGGTGCGAGAGGCGGGAATCGAACCCGCACGGCCTTGCGGCCAAGGGATTTTAAGTCCCTCGCGTCTGCCAGTTCCGCCACTCTCGCAGAACCAGGATAAATATTATACAAGGATTTTTTGCTAAATTCAAGATTTTTTACTTTATGAAAATGAAGAGAGTGAGAATAAAAAAAGCGGGAATTTAACCCGCGTTATTTTTCATTAGCAAGAGAAAGAGTTTCCACATCCACAAGAACCAGATGCGTTTGGATTTTTAATAGTAAATCCACCACCCATGAAATCAGTAACGTAATCTAATGTTGCACCTTTTATATAAGGAGCTGAAAACTCATCAATTACTACTTTAACACCATCTGCTGTTTCTACAACTTTATCGTTTTCTGAAACACTTTCATCAAATCCCATTGCATATTGGAAACCAGAACATCCACCAGGAACAACTCTTATTCTAAGAATTGGATTTTCTATTCCTTGCTCGTCAGCTATTTTTTTAATTTCTTTTGAAGCTGCTTCTGTTACTAAGATTATGTTGTCTGTTTGTTGCATAACTATAATACCTCCAAAAATGTTTTAATTTTCAATTTATAAAATCATATACTAATTAATATTTGCAGGTATGATTAATATCAGAAGGTCATTAAATAATAAATTCCCGAGAGGTTATCTAACATATCTACGTTTATTTTGGCCCCAAATAGTTTTTCAAATAGACTTTTTTCTTTTCCTATTTCCACTACAATTGCTGCCGAACCTTGTTTTCCAATCATTTTTCTTGCCTCTGCGATTGCATCCTGTAAGTTTCCAAGTTTATCTACTAAACCAATTTTTAAGGCCTGTCTTCCACTGAATATTCTTCCATCTGCGTATGGTCTTAATTTCTTTTTATCTATATTTCTATATTTAACAACAGCATCTAAAAATTGTTCATAAACGTCTTTTACGGTTTGTTCTATTAACCTTTTCTCTTCAGGTTTTAGTTTATGATTTGGATATAGTATGTCTTTGTTTTTCCCACTTTTAATATTTGTTATTTTAATTCCTAATTTTTTGGTTAACTCTGTTATATCTATATGTTGAACTATCACTCCAATACTTCCTGTTATGGTTCCTGGGTTTGCATATATGACGTTTGCAGCTGCTGAGATATAGTACCCTCCAGATGCTGCCACATTTCCCATAGAGACAATGACAGGTTTTTTCTTCCTTATTTTCTCAATTGCTCTATATATTTCCTGAGAAGCCCCCACTGCACCACCAGGGCTATCAACATTTAAAACTACTGCTTTTATGCTGCTATCTTTTTCTGCAATAGAAAGGTATTGCAGTGTTTCTTTGTAGCTTGAAATTACTCCTTTTATATTTATCAATGCAATTTTAGGTACAAACTGATTTTTTAGATTAATTCCTAAAAATACTAAAATCAGAACTAATATTAGCCCAATTATGATTTTTTTCACCATCATTTTACCCTTCTTTTTAGATTAGTTTGTATTCGTCTTTTATGAATTTTAGTTGAGGTAAACGACGTAACTTGAGTTTTTGACCAATCAGATGTCTGATGTAAGGGGCTCTTTTATTTAACATTTCCACGACATTGTCGATGTCTTTTAAGGCAGAAACATATACATCTGCTTTTGAAAGGTCTGGTGAAGCTATTACATACATTACCGTTATAAAGTTGTCGGGAGAATACCCAAGTATTTCTTCCTGAATTATTTCACTTATCGCTTGTTTTAGAGCGTTATTTATTCTGTCTGCTTTATAAGATTTTTTCATATTAAAAATCTCCTTACTTTATTTAAGTATTTCTTTTTTCTTTTTTATATCCCAGTATATAGAATCTAAAATAAGAGATATTTCTTCTGAGTATGATTGGACAATATCGTCTATATAAGACGAGGGAGATATCATATCCCATATATAAGGGTTATTAGCTACAATGGCAGTTCCATCACCAATATCGTAGATTGAAAGATTTATTATGGATGCTATGGCAACATCAGGAGCTTCATTAAGCAGTTTTTCCATGAGAGCTGGTTTTATAATTTGTAGGATAAAAGCCCTGTTATTTGAGCTTATCTGTTTGATAATAATTTTATTTTCTTTCGCTTTTATTTTAAGTTCGTTTATGTACTCTTGAGGAGTTACTTTTGGATAAGCTTTTTGTATGAGGATAGCATCTTTAACAGTGTTTATTGCAAGTCCCTGAACAAAGATAAATGTTAAAATAAAAAATCCAACCACTCCAAAACCAGATATTATGATTAGTGGCCAATTCAGGCTCTTTTTATTATTTTCCATGGGCATTTTCCTTTTGTTGTTTTTGTTTTTTCTTTTCTTCGTTATAACTTGCTTTAATTGCCAGTCCCCAGAGTAATCCTACTGTGACTACCATGAATGTGAAGAATATGATACCTGCCAACTCCCACCATGTACTTTCGTTATCCATTTTTAGCCTCCTT
>CAZEYS010000018.1:0-25699 GCA_964516095.1 uncultured Aquificales bacterium | reverse complement strand
ACTCTTACAGATAAAGAATATCAAATCTTAAGAGACTACTCTATCGCAGTTATTAGAGAAATAGGTGTTGAAACTGGTGGTTCTAATGTTCAGTTTTCTCAGAACCCAAAAACAGGAGAGTTTTATGTTATTGAAATGAACCCACGGGTTTCCCGTTCTTCTGCTCTTGCTTCAAAGGCAACTGGTTTTCCAATTGCAAAGATTGCAGCAAAACTCGCTGTAGGCTATACACTGGATGAACTTCCAAACGATATAACAAAAGAAACTCCTGCTTCTTTTGAACCTACTATAGACTATATAGTAACCAAAATACCAAGATTTGACTTTGCAAAGTTTCCTGAAGCTGATAGTACTTTAACCACGATGATGAAATCTGTTGGAGAAGTTATGGCAATAGGTAGAACCTTTAAGGAGAGCTTTCAAAAAGCACTGAGAAGTCTTGAACTTGGAAGGTATGGCCTTTACATAGGTTTGGAAAATGAAGATGATGAAAAAATAAAGGAAAAAATTGTAACTCCAAATCCAGACAGACCATGGTATATTGCCGAAGCTTTTAGAAGAAATTGGAGTATAGATGAAGTCTATCAGTTATCACACATAGATAAATGGTTTTTAAATCAAATTAAAGAAATTGTAGAGTTTGAAAAGTATCTTTCTACGAAAACACTGGCTTCAATCTCGGAAGAAGATTTAGAGAAAGCTAAAAAATGGGGCTTTTCAGATAAAGAACTTTCAAGACTTTTAAAAACAACTGAAGATAAAATAAGAGAGAAAAGAATTAAAGTTTCCTATAAAGTTGTAGATACATGTGCTGCCGAATTTAAAGCATATACACCTTACTATTACTCATCATATGAAAGTTTAACAGGTAAAGTAGATGAAAATGGGAATGTGGTCTTGTTTAGAGACTCAGAAGATTAAAAAAGTGGGGCATATAACGCCCCTTTAGTTCAGGTTATTTGGTTTGAGTATAACCTTTAACTGCCTTATCTATAGATTCAAATAGATGTTTGAATTTAGCCTCTGTAGATTTTGAGTTTTCCTTGATAGCTTTCTCAAGTTTTTCTATCTCATCGATAAGAGGTTTTATTTCCTTATCTGATGGAACATATCCTAATACTTTAGCAAGTTGGATGTCATACTTAGCCTGTTTTAAAAGTTTTAGAGCTTTATCTTTGTCTACTTGATAAGCTTTTTTAGCTTCCTGTATTAAGATTTGAGCTTCAGCTATTGGTTTTGGAATTATAGTAGTTTCAACTTCTATTGTTCCAAGTGCTACCTGTAAAGCAGAAACTGCAGCTTCTTTTTTACCTTCTTTTAAAAGTCTATAAGCTAAATCAACAGATTGTTTATACAGGGCTATTGGAAGGTAAGCTGTTTGAATATCAATTTCGTCCTTTAACACTTCCAATAAAGCTCTTGCAGTAACAAAGTCGTTTTTGTTTATAGCTTCTCTAACTTGTTTTGCTATTTCTTTTGCTTTTTCTATATCATTTACCCCGCTTATATCTGTTATAGTTACATCAACAGGAAGTCTTGTTAATTTTCCTCTATACTCCTTGTCAAGTTCTGCCATTTCTTTTTTCACTTCTTCTAATAGCTTTAATGCCTCTTTATCTTTATTGTGGGCAAGAAGTATTAAAACTTGTTGTGTTTTTGCCACTACATCAACAGCCTTTTTTATAACACGTTCTACATTTTCTTTAGCTTTTTCAACAGATTTTTTTGAGCTTTCTTCAATAATCTGTTGGGCTGATTTTTCAGAGGCAAACGAAATGTTTAAACTAAATAACACTGCCAGTCCTAATAAAACAGAATAAATTTTTTTACTCATTCTCCTTCACCTCCTGAGTTTTTTCTTCAAATTTTACATCCAGGGCCAACAGTTCTGCAAATGATGCTTTAGCAAGCTGTTCTAACCCCCAAACAAAGAGAGTGGCAGTTGCAGCTCCCCAGAAAACACCCTCTACATATCTTCCAACTATTAAATCTCCAAGAAGGTTAAATTTTGACATAATTGTAAGCACTGTAACTAATACAAATCCAACATAGTAGGCGTAGCGATAATAGTCTAAGTCTTTTAAGAATAAAGATACTATAAATTTTAAAGATAAATCTTTTAACATCTGAGTAAAGTCGTATGTGTTTCTCTCCATTTTGTCTTTAATCTTTTGTATATCCTGTGCTGTTACTTGTTTTTGAGTAATAATAACTTCTAAAAAATTTGTCAGCCATCCATACCCGAAAATTAATCTATTTCCAAGGAGTAAAAATGCTATAAGTCCGATTATATAAGACAGTTCTGCTGGTGTTGCTAATAGTATACTTATTGATAGGCCGTAGATTGCCAAAACAAGCACAAAGGCAAAAGAAAGCCAAAATATCCACCATGCAATCCTTTCAAAATTCATAATTACTTACCTCCCTTTTTGTATTCCTTTGGAGGTGTTTCTGAAGGTTTTCCTGTATATTCAAATCTGTGGCTTACAGTATAAACATCATTAGATAGAGGATGAACATAATGAAGTGTGCTTAAAATAATATCTCCCTGTTTCAATTTTTCTGTTCCCTTTTTTAAATTCATACGAACTATTGCAGTTGTTAGGGGAGGTAGTATAATATTTACAGGTATGTTTGCCACTTCATAGGCTTTTTGTGTAGTTTCTTTTCCCGGTTTAAAAATAAAAGATTGGTTTGTAACAGTTAAAGGAACTGTCCCTGGATTGTAAACAGAGTATATAACAGCATGGGCTTCCTTATTGTAAACAGACTTTACTATAATTGGAGATGCAGGGATTTGCCCTATTTTATCAATAGTGTTATTGTAAGTTATATAACCACCTATTCCCCACCCTATAAGTAACGCGAGCAGTGAAGAAATAAAAAATACTAATACTCTATTCATTTCTTATTACCTCCTTCAGTTATAGTTTTAATTTGCTCTTCAACAGATTTCAAAGCCTCTTCTAAATGCTTTAGTGCCTGTTCTTTATTCATTTCTACACATAGAAGACCTGTATTTAGGAAAAAACGTCTATCGTCTGGTAGAGATTTTACAAATTTGATAGTTTCTTCTATCTCTTTTTTTAGTGTTGTTAATTCTTCCAGTAAAACTTGAATTTCATTTTCTTTGTTTTCCATTTTTATTCCTCCATTTATGTTTTTTTTGTTTTAAATAAAAAAAAGAAAAAAAAGAGAAAGGAGAAAACCCCTCCTTTCTTATAAACCTTTATTAGCTTTCTACCTGGTTGTTTTACTTTCCTTCTTGAGCACCGAGGTCTTTAGTTTTTGATAAAAGCTCTTCTGTTTTGTTATAAGCTTCTACAATAGCTTCTTCAAGTGCTCTTCTTAAAGCTTGTAAAGCAGCTATTTCTTTAGCTATTTGAGTTAGAGCTTCTTCTGTTGTAAGTTCGGCAGATATTCCATTTCCAACACTTACAACCACTTTGTCAGGGTTTTCGATTTTAGCTTCAATTTGAGCAATTGAGCTAATAGGAATTAGGATGTTTTTGCCTTTTCCTAAATCCTTGAGGTTGTTGATAGTTTTAATTACAGATCTTAAATCTGCAATTGCAGTATCGATTGCAGAAATTTCTGCTCTTAGAGCTTCAATTTGAGCAATGTAACCTCTCAACTCTTTGTTTAACTCCTCAAGAGTTAGTTTTTTGTTTTCTTTTTTTTCTGCCATGGTACTTACCTCCTTTATGAGATTTTAAATTTTATTTTTCAGTTCAATCCATCCAGTTGTTTGATTTTCTCTTGGTAGATATAAAACATATCTTGGTCTTATATCTATTTTTAAATCTTTCATAATTTTTTCTCTAACTTCTTTTATTTTCCAGAAAAATAGTAAATTCCCTCCAAATTTTACTTCTGTCCACATTCCAGCCCGTAATGGTATTTCCCAGGTTTTTATTTCATTTATCAAAGGCTCATAGAACTCTGACGCCAGAGGATGGTCTTTTAGCATTGAGTGTTCCATTTTTGCAAGGGCTTCAGCATAAGAATGTGCTGCGGCTTTTATTTTTTCAATATTAGGAGATTTTATTTCTACTTCTACTATTCCTTTAAATATTTCTGTCTTAAACCCTTTTATATCTATCCATTTTTTCAGGTCGAAAATCTCAATATACTCTTCTTTTATATTTTCCTGAGGTAAAGGTATCTTTTCCTGTATTTCCAGCTCTTTTAGAATGTTGTATTTTTCAAGTACTATATTTTTTACGTCTTTTACAATATCGTTTATATTCAGATTTCCTTTCAAAAGGTAAGCTTTTACTTTATTTTCTATTTCTTTATCTTTTTTTATGTAATAAAAGATCACAGCATTTGTAATAGCTTCCTTTATTACATTTGAGGGTAGAAAAGGCATTCCCTTTTCATCTCTGGGAAAACCATTTCTACCAAATACGATAGGTGTCCATGTTAGCAGGTGCATCCCCTTTCCACCTCCTCCTTATTTAAAGGCTGCCAGTAATTTATCTGCCTTTTCTGCAATGTTAATGTCAAATAATGCTATTGTTGGCAGTAACCATGACACTCTAAATCTTGCATCCCCATCTTTGTTTTCTCCCCAGTAGGATAGAGCTACCCTTCCAAATCCTGCGTCTTCCTCAACATCTTTTGCCCCTCTTAAAAATCTTCTTGCTACGTTTGGTAATTTTTCAAATGGAACAGGTTTTCCTTCCTGTCCTCTTTGTTTTACAAGCTCTGTCGCTGTTCCTACATTTCTAATCGCTTCTATTAGGTGATGAAGCTTATGCTTTTTAAAGTATGCAAGTAAAACCACACCTGCTGGTACTCTTAAGATTTCTATGTTTTCTTCTCCTTCCCTTAATTCTCCAATGAGATAGGCTTTACCTTCAAACATTTCAATATGAGCAAATATTTTTTTGTTTTTTGGAAGTTCATGAATGATTTCTTCAACTTCGTATTTTATGTCATCCTCTTCGTAAATGTCCCCTTTGTCTTTTTTGTTTGCCTCTGCTGTCCAGTATGTCATTTGCCCATTTTTCTTCCCAAATATAAGGTCAAATCCCCATCTTTTAAGGGCTTTCAGTTTAAATTCTCTCTCTTTTTCTGGCTGTCCAAGGGTTTCAAACACAAGCGTATTCAAAACTTGTATTTCTCTGAGTTCTTGAAGATTCATTTTCCCGCTCCTTTTTATTATTAATATTAATTACATTTATAATATATTTCTTTATAATGCTTTTGTCAATGATTTTTATAATAATAATATAAAATTCCAAATATATATCAAATCAGAAGATAAGAAGGTATAATTTAAAAGCAGTTATTTAATAAAGAGGTTCATATGATGACATTACAAGAGGAAGAAATATTACATAAAGCACTGGAAGGAATCAGAATATCTGAAGAGGAAGGTTTATTCCTTTTAGAAAATGCAGATTTACTCACCCTTGGAACTATAGCAAATAAAATTCGCGAGAGTAAACATCCTGATAATGTCGTAACTTTTGTTGTAGATAGAAACGTAAATTACACAAATGTATGTGTAGCCGGATGTAAATTCTGTGCTTTTCAAAGAAAAAAATCTGATTATGATGCCTATGTTCTTGACTTTTCTGAAATATACAAGAAGGTAGAAGAGTTAGTTGAATGGGGAGGAACGACCCTTTTAATGCAAGGAGGATTAAATCCTGACTTGAGACTTGATTTTTATGTTCAACTGTTTAAAGGTATTAAAGAGAGATTTCCAGATATTCAAATACATAGTCTTTCAGCTACTGAGATAAACTATATTGCTAAACTTGAGAAAATGGATTATCGAGAAGTCCTGCAGATACTAAAAGATGCAGGTCTTGATAGTTTACCTGGTGGAGGAGCTGAAATACTATCTGATGAAGTAAGGGTTTTGATTTCTTCCAATAAAACAACAACTCAGCAGTGGCTTGAAATACATAAAACTGCCCATGAACTTGGAATGAAATCAACTGCTACGATGATGTTTGGACATGTAGAAAAACCAAAACATATAATAGAGCATTTATCTAATATTAGAACTCTCCAGGATTATTCATTAAAAAATAGTAAAGGTTACTTTACAGCATTTATACCATGGACATTTCAAAAGGGAGGAACCAAACTTGACTTTTTAGAGCCTGCAACTTCAGTATGGTATTTAAAGGTTCTTGCAGTTGCTCGTATATTTTTGGATAACTTTGAAAATATTCAAACCTCACATGTAACCCAGACAATGAAGGTTGGACCAGTTGGACTTCATTTTGGAGCAAATGACCTTGGTAGTACAATGATAGAAGAAAATGTTGTAACCTCTACAGGATTAAAAGTCTCTTATCCAAAACCTGAGAAGATGGCATCTATTATAAAAGAAGCTGGTTTTAGACCTGCTCAAAGAGATACGTATTATAATATTATCAGATACTTTGACTGAAGAGGAGATGTGACTTGAAAAAAGCAGATTTAATTATTACTGACGTGTCTTATATACTTACAATGGATAATAAGTTTTCTCAGTTTGAAAACGCAGATATTGTTATAAAAGACGGCAAAATTATAGATATAGGAACAAACAAAAAAAATGAGTATTATGGAAAAACAGTAACTGGAAAAGGTAAAATAGCCATTCCCGGTTTCATTAACACACATACACATGCTGCAATGACACTTTTACGAGGTTATGGAAGTGATAATCCTTTAAAAGTGTGGCTTGAAGAATATATCTGGCCAGCAGAAGGAAAGTTAGTGAGCTATGAATTTGTCAAAGATGGAAGTGATATTGCTGTGTATGAAATGCTTAGAAATGGAATTACCACATTTGTAGATATGTACTTTTATGAAGATGCAGTTGCCCAGTCTATAAAAGAAGCAGGTATGCGTGGGGTTTTATGTACAGGTATACTGGACTTTCCTACTCCAGGTGCAAAAACACCACAAGAAGGGTTGAAAAAAACTCAAGAGTTTATTGAAAAATATAAAAAGGATGAGTATGTATATCCAGCAGTAGGTCCTCATGCTCCATACACATGTAGTCCGGAAACATTAAAATCAGCTATGGATTTAGCAGAAAAATATGATGTTTTATACCATATTCATGTTTCTGAAACAAAATTTGAAGTTGAGCAGATAAAAGAAAAATATGGTAGGACACCAGTAAAACATCTGGACAGTATAGGAGTTCTAAATGATAGAGTACTGGCTGCTCATATGGTTCATCCCACTGATGAAGAGATAGAACTACTTGCTGAAAGAGGTGTAAAAATATCACACTGTCCAGAAAGTAATTTAAAACTGGCTTCGGGAGTCGCACCGGTACACAAAATGATAGATAAAGGCGTCTGTGTAAGCCTGGGAACAGACGGTACAGCTTCCAATGATGATTTAGATATAATAGGAGAGGCATCAACAGCAGCAAAACTACATAAAGGTGTAAATTTTGACCCTACAATATTAAACGCAAGACAAGTACTTGCAATGGCGACAATAGAGGGAGCCAGAGCTATAAGGTTAGAAGATAAAATTGGAAGTCTTGAAATAGGAAAATATGCAGATATCACTCTTATTGATATAGATGAGCCTCATTTACAGCCTCTTTTTGACCCTTATACCCAGATTATCTACTCATCAACAGGTAAAGATGTGGATACTGTTATAATAAATGGACAGATAAAAGTTTTAAATAAAAAAGTACTTGTTAAAAATAGAGAAGAGCTTTTAGAAAAGGCAAACTATTGGAAGGAAAAAGTACTGGAAACTGCCAGAGGATAGCCCATTATATGTGGTGGGCTATTTCTTCCAGTAGTTCAAGTAAAACATTTTTAACACTTTCTTTATTGGTTGCAACAAGTGGTAAAACCTTCACGTCATCGTCTAAGTCTAAAGCCGTTCTTATATCTTCTGGTGACCATGCACCTTCTAAATCTTGTTTATTACACCCTACTATAAATGGAGCCGGGTATCTTGATTCGAAAAAGTTAATTATCTTTCTTGCTTCATGAAACGTATTTGGATCCGTACTATCTACAAGAACTATAAGTCCGACCATACCTTTTCCCAGTATATCCCACATAAAATCAAATCTTGACTGTCCCGGAGTTCCAAAAAGATATAAAACGTGTTCGTCATCTATTTTTATCTTCCCAAAATCCATAGCTACTGTGGTATGACTTTTTTTCTCTTTTTCACCAGTTCGTGTAGTTTTGGCCTCAGTTTGAACAGTTTTAATCTCACTTACAGTATTTATAAACTGTGTTTTTCCTGCAGCATATGGCCCAGATACAACGATTTTTATCTGTTTTTCTGCCATTTTATAATCCTTTTATTACATTCATTATTTTTTTCAGTAAACCTTTAGTCAGATTAAAGCCAAGCTTCCTTTTCCTTTTTGCCCTTTTTATTATGCCACTTGCAAGCATTCCATAAAGGGCTTTTTTTAAAACAAGGTCATCAATTTGTAATTGATTTTTTATGTCTTCTACTGTATTTTTACCATCTATCAGAGATAAAATTTTCTTTTCTGTATCGGTTAAATGTGCCTTTTTTGCAATTTCTTCCCAGTTTTCAGCCTTATCAAAGACTAATTTTTCATCAGAAATTTTTCTTTCAACCTCAAGAGGAGTGAGCTGCCGGCTCAAAAACATTATCAGTTTTTCAATAGGGATAAGAGGTTTTATTTCAGGAGTGTATTTTATAAAACCTGGAGTAAACGAAAATTTACCTTCTTTAACAGCAAGTAAGATTGGAAGTCTTGAGACTAAATGTTGATAAAGTTCCTGCTCTTTTATACCTTCTTTTCTTAAAACTGAGGCAAAATCAATATCTAAATAAAGATAAAAAACTTTTTTTATAGGTCTTATATAGACTATATCTCCTTCTTTAAAATATACTCCAAATTTTTTATCGTCATCACTTTCTACTACAAGTATGCCGTCTTTCTTATCTTTTTTTAAAATCTGGAATATGTCTACAAAGTTAAAAGCCTTTAAGTCTCCAGAAAGTGCCATACTACTAGCCTATTATATCCTCTAATTTTTTACTTGCTTTTTTTATTTCCATAAGTAGTAATCCAAGCTTTATTTCTGGTCTTGCAAGTACTCCAAGCACTGCAAAATCTTTTATACCAGTAAATATAACATAACCTTTGCTTCCCTTTACATATAATTGTTCAAGTTCTCCTTTATCTAATTCTGAGGCAACTCTTTCACCAAGTGAGAGAATAGCAGCACCCATTGCAGCAACTCTGTCTTCTTCAATATCTGGAGGTAGTACAGATGCAATAGCCAGACCATCTGGGCTTACAAGAATAGCTCCATCTGCTCCACTATCTCTTACTAATTCTTGTAAAATACTATCAAAATCAACAGCCATTTTATTGTCCTCCTATAATCTTTTCCATGTCTTTTAAAAACTCCTTCTTCCTTTCTTCAACAGGTATCTCATTAGAAAGTAAATCAATTAATTCGTCGATTTTATTTTTGGTTGGATTATCCTTGATTTCTACCTTTTCTACCATTTTCTTAAACAGTAATTTACCAAATGGTCCTATTTTCTTAATAAAGGACTTTTGTATATCATTTAGTATATCATCAATATTTGAAATTAGCTCATCTTTTTCTGTTTTTATTTCTGTACTTGGAAACTCTTCTGTTAAAATCTCCTCAAGAGATGGCATTTCCTCATAAGTTTCTTCTGTTTTTTCTTCCTCTATTTCTTTATTCTGTATCTCATTACTGGTTTCTTCTTCTATTTTTTCAGTATTTTCTTCTTCTTGTATGCTATAATCAGTAGTTATTTCTTCAAAATCCGGTTGTTCGGAAAATACTTTTTCCAGCTGTTCAATTTCATTTAAATTTCTAACTTCTAGGTCTTTTAACAGCTCTTCTTCTGTGATTTCTTCATTCTCTAAAGCAGAACTTTGGATTTCTTCTTGAGTTTCTATGTCAGTATCTATCTGAGGTAAAAGTTCTCTTAACTTAGTAGCTTTTTTTTCATGTACAAACTTTAACAGTGAAAAATTAGGTTTGGATTCTACTATAGATACTACAACAACGTTATCTTCTACAATTTGCATATATATAGCAAACTTTTTTCCTTCAACAAATAAAAACTCCGGAGAAAAACCATCTATAATTTCATTGGTAGATATAATAGCCTTTCTTACTAAAAGTCCCAGTAATTCTTTTACAACCTCTTCTTTACCTTTGGAAAGTGTAGAGTAAAACACCACAGGATTTTCTTCTCTATACAAACCTGTAAATGAACTATCTATTTGAGATGATATATCTTTTAAGTGTTCATAAACTGCATTTTTGCCATCCATAATTTTTTACCCCTCAACGATTAAAGTTCCCCCTTTTCCAATTTTTCCATTATTGTTTTTAGGCTTATTCTCATCCTTTCAAACGCATCGGCCAGCTGGGCAAGCTCATCATCTCCCTCAACTTTAATTTCATAGTCTAAATTACCCATGCTGACCTCATCTAATGCTTTTTCTACCTCTCTGAGCTTACTTATAATATATTTGTCTATGAGCACTCTAATCATATAAACTGGGATTAAAAAAGCCACCTGTATAATAGCTGTAGAAATGATAGCTTTCTTTAAAGCTTCCTGATCTCCTGCTGAAAAGAGTAGAAAGTAAACCAGTATACCTACAAATATAGCTCCAATTACAGAACCTATAAACACAATTAAAGATATCTTGTTTAAAACAGAACCTCTCTTTTCCATAATTAAACTCCCATTTTAGAAAAAATATAGTTTATATATTTTTCGGTTTATTCTTCTTTTCTATTAACGTAAGCATACATATAGTAAAACAGATAAAGCTCCAGTATTAGGTTAAATAAATTTAAGGAAGAAGATATCATATGTACAGTTTTAAACTTGTCATATACTATCTTTGCTTTCTCTTTTTCACCTTTATCTATTAGCATGTAATAAGAATTCTTTAAGCTCTGTGCTATTGGCAAAACAGTTTTATGTAGTGCCATGAAGGAAATTATTAAGATAGAAAGTCCAATAATGAAACCTTTTAACTTTTTTACTATATTTTTTTCTTTCAAAGATATTATAGCGATAAGAGTATATATAGCTATTCCAATTATCCATCCAGAGGCAAAATAGTAGGGGAAGATAACACTGACTATCTCCCCGGCAAGTCTTGCGTTAAAATGAGAGAATATCAAAGGAGTTATTACAAACGTCAGAGAAGTATTAAATCCAATTAAAACTGCTAAAAGAAGAAAGATTAAAAAATTTATATATCTTTCCATTTTATTCTACTATTTCAAGCTGACTGAAGAAAAATGGTATTTCATACTGGGCAGACTCTGGTGAATCTGAACCATGAACTGCATTTTCACCGATATTCGTACCGTATAATTTTCTGAGTGTTCCTTCTTCAGCCTCTTCAGGGTTTGTAGCACCCATTATTTTTCTTATTTCTTCAATGGCATTTTCTCCTTCCCATACCATAGCTACAATAGGTCCAGAAGACATAAAGTCTGTAAGTTCTCCAAAGAATGGTCTTTCTCTATGAACATAATAAAATCTTTCTGCCTGCTCTTTCGTAAGTCTCAATTTTTTTAGAGCTATTAATTTAAAACCTTTTTCCTGAACATGGGCAATGATTTTTCCTTCAAGATTTCTTTTTACAGCATCTGGTTTGATTAACATTAAAGTTCTTTCAACAGCCATTTAATCCTCCTTTTTATTAGTTTTGTTATTTTTTAGTATATGGTAAAAAGAAAATATATTTAATCCTATCACAACTGACCACGAAATTGCCAAAAAAATTGCTCCATAAATATTAAGCAGATGTCCTTCCATAATTTCTATTACTCCATGCTTTTTTTATTAAAAATATTCCAGACAACATAACAAATATAATAAACAGCCGTGCAATCCAAACGTTTATGCTGTTTTCTAATAATTTGTGAGGGAGCATCTGTACGGCCCATGTAATCAATATTATTAGAATTATAGCAGGTGCTATGTATTTCATTATATAGTAAAAAAAGTCAGGTATTTTTATATCGTTATCACGAGTTATCTCCTGCCAAGCTTTCTTTGAATCATAAAGCCAGAAGAATATTACTGCTTCTAATAACGCAAAAATAACAAGTCCGAAAGTACCAACCCAAAAATCCAGTTCGTCTAAAGCTCCTTTTATAAAGATTGGGATGTGTGCTGATAGGAATAAAAATATTCCAAGGGTTATAACTGCTTTTTTTCTAGAAAAATTAAGTTCATCTTCTAAAAAGGCGATTGCAGGTTGTGCCAGAGCTATAGAAGAAGTTATACCTGCAAAAAATAAAAGTAAGAACCAGAGAAAACTGAAGAACTGTCCAAAAGGTATATTGGCAAATATTGCAGGAAGTGCCATAAATCCTAAATCGAAAGCACCTTGAGATGCAATTTGAGCAGTTAAGGTAATACCAAAAAATATAACAGATGCAGTTATAGCAATAGAACCTCCTAAAATAACTTCCGCAAATTCATTTACAGAAGCTCCAGCTATGGCGTTTAAAGCTATGTCGTCTTTAGGTCTTAAATAAGAAGCATAAGTTAAAATTGCCCCAAAACCAACGCTAAGGGTAAAAAACACTTGACCAGCAGCAGCAAGCCATACATCAGGATTTTTAAGAGCTGAAAAATCTGGATTCCATAAAAATCCAAGGCCATCTAAAAAATTCCTCCCATCTGGAGATGTTAAAGTAAAAACCCTAATCATAAGAATAATAGCCATGATAAAAATTGTAGGTAAGGCAAACTTTGCTACTTTTTCTATTCCAGCACTTACTCCTCTATAAAGAATGTAAAGGTTTAAAAATAATGTGATAACGAAAAATAAATATGTATAAAAAGGAGGAGATAAAAATAAGCTGTTACCGGAATTTGCTCCGATAATACTAATTAAAAAGTTTTTAAACGGCTGCATATAGTTTTGGGGATTATCTGTCATCGGGATAGATGGGGTAAGACCTAATAAACTAAAAATACTGTAGATTAAAGTCCAGGACTCTATATAAGTGTAGTAAACAACCACAACAAGGGGGATAACTACCCCCAAAACTCCAATATACTTTGCAAGAGGATTTTTCCATAGACTGTCAAATACGCCAGGAGCTGTTCCATGACCAATTTTACTTCCATATCTACCAAGAGCCCATTCAATCAGGAGAAATGGTATTCCTATTAAGATTAACGAAATCATATATGGGATCATAAAAGCTCCACCACCATGTTCAGCAGCTTGAACTGGAAATCTTAAAAAGTTTCCCAAACCTATTGCATTTCCAGCTACAGCCAGTATTAAACCTATTCTGGTTCCCCAATGTTCTCTTTTTAACATTTTTCTATTGTTCCTTTTGAATTTTTGAAATTTTTATTAATTAATCTATTATAATATTTTACAGAAAAGGTTTGGAGAAAATAAATGCATATATTTGCAGTTGGACTTAACTATAAAACTTCTCCTGTTGAGATAAGAGAAAAGTTTGCTGTAGATAACGAAAAATATGAAGAATTTACAAAATCTTTACTAAACATACCATCAATTTATGAAATTTGCATACTTTCTACATGTAATAGGGTAGAATTTTATGGAATAACTGACAATATAGAGGAATTTGAGCAAGCTATAATTGAAAAACTCTCAGACATTTCTAAAATACCTGCTAAAAATCTGAAAAAGTACTTATTTTTTTACTATGATAAAAATGCTATAAAACACATCTTTAAAGTTTCATCCAGTCTTGATTCTATGGTTATAGGAGAACCTCAAATAGTATGTCAGTTCAAAGAGTCATTTTTTAAATCAAAAGATTTAAAAGCTGTCAGACATATAATGACAAGACTTTTTGATAAAGCTTTAAATGTTTCAAAAAAAATAAGAACATCAACTCAAATAAGTAAGAGGGCTGTATCTATAAGCTATGCTGCAATAGAACTAGCAAAGAAAATATTTGGAGATTTATCAGATAAAAACGTGCTACTTATAGGTGCAGGTGAGATGGCTGAGCTTGCAGCGAAGCACCTTCAATCAATAGGAGTAAAACACATATTTGTTACAAATAGAACATTTGAAAAAGCTCTTGAACTGGCTGATAGATTTTCAGGTACTGCAATAAAATTTGACAAATTTCATGAGTTCTTACCAGAAGCAGATATAGTAATTACTTCAACAGGAGCAAAACAACCTATAATAACAAAAAAAGATTTAGAAAAAGTTTTAGATAAAAGACAGGGAAATCCCATTTTTATATTTGATATATCGGTTCCAAGGAATGTCTCAGAAGATGTAAATGACCTTGAAAATGTATACCTGTACAACATAGATGATTTAAAAGAAGTTGTAAATCAAAACTTAGAAAACAGAAAATTAGAAGCAATAAGGGCTGAACTTATAATAGATGAGGAAGTAGAGAAATTTGAAAAATGGCTTGCACAACAAAAGCTCTCTCCTACTATAGCGAAAGTAAGGCATTTTGCTGAAGAAATAAAAAACTATCAACTCAAAAAACTTTTTAACGATATGCCTTATTTAAATGAAAAAGAAAGGGAAAATATAGAGCTTGCTGTAAACGCAATAATAAACAAAATACTACACAGACCTACTATGTATTTAAAAAATAAAGCTGATAAAGAAAATGTTGAAGAATACATAGAGATTTTTGAAGAGATGTTCAGTCCGAAATGGGAAATAAGAAAAAATAAATCCAACGTGAAAAAGTGAAGAAAAAGGCACTGGTATATATATTTATATTTGCGGCTGGAGCTTTAACTTTAAACTATATAAACGTAGTAATCGAAAAATCCAAGTTAAAAAATCTAACCTATCAAAAAGGAGTTATCTACAACTTTCAACTGGTAAGCAAAAATTCAGAAAAAATAGTAATAAAGGGTTCAAAAATAGTAGATAAAGGTAAATTCTTATACGGTTTTAATATAAATTCTGTGATAGAGAAGGAAAATAATTTGATAAAGATAAAGGCCCGGGAGGGAATTTACGACAAAAAAGACAAAGTTCGTTTAAAAGACGATGTGGCTATTAACTTTAATAAAAAAATAGACCTGTACACAGATACAATAACCATTGATCTACAAAATAGTGTGGCTTATAATCACAGTAAAAATATAATAACAGCAAAAAATATGAAAACTGTTGGTAGTAATATATATTTGGATTTTAAAAATGAGAAAATAAAATTAAGGAAAGTAAAAACTATAATATCAGAGGAATAAAAATGCATAAATTTGTTTTTTTGTTTTTTAGCATACTAGCTGTTCTTCTTTTGTCATTTTTTACAGTCAACGCCAAAGATAACAAAGTACCTATTGTCATAGAAGCAGATAAATTTGAGTACGATAATAAAGCAAAAGTAGCTGTATATAAAGACAACGTAGTAGTAAAAAAGGGAGATTTTATACTGTATGCAGATATTATGCATGTTTTCTTTAACACAGATTCCAAGATAAAAAAAATAGTAGCCGAAGGTCATGTCAGATTTAAAAAAGGAGAATACTCTGGAAGTTCAAAAAAAGCAATTTATCTAGATGACAGAAAATTAATAAAACTTATAGGGAATGCAAAAGTAAGGAAGAAAAACAGTGTTCTGGAAGGAGATGAAATAGATTATTACATGCAGCAAGACAGGGCTGTCGTAATAGGCAAAAATAAAAAAGTAAGAACTATAATAATACCAGCTGAGATGAATAACTCACAAGATAAAAGCAAGTAAACATATCTAATGAAAACTTCTTATAAATCATATATAATTTTCTTATGGAAAAAGGCAAAATTTATCTTTTAAAAAAAAACTTTAATCAATTAAATGCTGATAATCTTTATATGCTTTTACAATTAAAAAAGATTGATAACAGAAATTTTTATATTAAAATAGGACAGGTTTATGCGATACTGATAGATAAGATTATCTTCTCTAATGTTTATGAACTTATCACTGATAACAAAGAAAATATATTTGGTTTGTTCAAAGAAATAAGCTTAGATGAGGCAAGAAAATTAATAGATAATACCAGTGCTTTGCTAGATAAAAATATATTCAGGAGATAAAGGAGCTTAAAATGATAGATAACCTTGGAGATTTTAAAAGAGACTATTATGCAGGGGAACTTACAGAGAATAATATCGGAGATGAAGTCCGGCTTCTTGGATGGGCTGAGAGTGTAAGAGACCATGGTGGCGTGATTTTTATCAATCTTAGAGATAGAGAAGGAGTTGTTCAAGTAGTTTTTGACCCACTAAAGTCTCCAAAAGAAATGGTGGAAAAGGCAAAAAAAGTAAGAACAGAGTATGTCATAGGTGTACTTGGAAGGGTTGAAAGAAGACCTGAAGGGACAGAAAATCCAAAAATTCCAACAGGAAACATAGAAGTAATAGGTCAAAAACTGCTGATACTAAACACATGTGATATTTTACCTTTCCAGATTGAAGACAATATCAATGTCAGTGAAGAGGTTAGACTTAAATACAGATATTTAGACCTGAGAAGAAGAAGTATGTTTAAAAAACTTTTACTTAGACACGAAGTTTATCAGGCGACAAGAGAGTATCTTTCTGGAAATGGATTTTTAGAAGTAGAAACTCCTATGCTTACAAAATCTACCCCTGAAGGTGCAAGGGATTTTTTAGTTCCATCTAGACTTGAACACGGAAAATTTTATGCTTTACCACAGTCTCCACAGCTTTTTAAACAGATTTTGATGGTTTCTGGAATAGAAAGGTACTTTCAAATAGTAAAGTGTTTTAGAGATGAAGACTTACGTAAGGACAGACAACCAGAGTTTACCCAGATAGACTTTGAGATGTCTTTCGTATCTGAAGAAGATGTAATGGCTATATCAGAAGGTTTAATACATTATCTGTTTAAAAAATTACTTGGTGTAGATTTAAAAATACCTTTTAGGAGAATGACATATCAAGAGGCCATAGAAAAGTATGGTTCTGATAAACCAGACGTAAGATTTGAAATGCACCTTAAAGATATAACAGATGTAGCTAAAGAAGTTGAGTTTAAAGTTTTCAAGGATACTGTAGAGAAAGGTGGAATTGTAAAAGGTTTAAACATTCAAGGTGGAGCTTCTTTTTCTAGAAAAGAAATAGATGATCTAACAGAGTATGCCAAAAAGTTTGGTGCCAAAGGTATGGCATGGATTAAAGTAACAGAAGAAGGATTTCAATCACCAATAGCTAAATTCTTTACAAATGAGCAGTTGGATAATATTAAAAATAAGTTAGAGGCAAAACCTGGAGATTTAATGGTATTTATTGCAGATACATATGAAACTACCCATAGAGTTTTAGGATTTATGAGAAAGCATCTTGCAGATAAATTAAACATAATTCCAAAAGGTAGATGGGATTTCTTATGGATTGTAGACTTTCCTCTTTTAGAGTGGGACGAAGAAGAAGGAAGATACGTTGCACTTCACCACCCATTTACAAGTCCTAAAGAGGAAGATATACCTAAACTTGAAAAGGCTTTAGAGGATAGAAAACTTGCAACTTCTATAAAAGCAAGAGCATATGACCTTGTCCTTAACGGAGAAGAAATAGGTGGTGGTTCTATTCGTATTCATACAAGTCAGCTCCAAGAAAAAGTATTTAATCTCCTTGGCATAGGAAAAGAAGAGGCAGAAGAGAAATTTGGTTTCTTAATACAGGCTCTAAAGTATGGAGCACCTCCTCACGGAGGACTTGCTTTTGGTCTTGACAGACTTGTTGCTTTAATGACAGATTCAGATAGTATAAGGGATGTTATAGCATTCCCTAAAACACAAAAAGGTAACTGTCCATTAACCAACGCTCCTGATTATGTATCGAAGGAACAATTAGAAGAACTTGGAATAGAAGTAGAAATTCCAGAAGAAAAAGGGGAACAGTAATTTCCCCTTGCCTTTCTATTAAAGACACTTTATCTTTATTTTTATAAAAAACTTGAGTATTGTCATAGCAAAAATTATTAAGAATGATTATTATTTATAGCTAACATAAAATCAAAGGGGATATATTATGGCTGATAAAGATCAGACTACTTTAAATCTTTATATACAACAAATGGCTAAACATCCTCTTTTAACTCCTGAAGAGGAAAAAGAACTTGCCATAAAAGCTAAAAAAGGAGACAAAGAAGCCTTAAAGAAATTGGTAGAGGGAAATTTACGCTTTGTCGTTAATGTTGCTAAAAATTTTATGGGCTGGGGTGTTCCTTTAACTGATTTAATAGCAGCAGGTAATTTAGGTTTAATAGAGGCAGCAAAGAGGTTTGATCCAGATAGAGATGTAAAATTTATTTCATACGCAGTGTGGTGGATTAGACAGGCTATTATGCAAACAATATTTCAGCAAACAGGTGCTGTTAGAATACCTATAAAAGAGTCTTTATTTATCAGTAAAGTAAAGGAAGCATATGAAAAATTAAAAGAAAAACTGGATAGGGAACCAACCATTGAAGAAATTGCTAAAGAAGTTGACGCAAACCCAAAAAAAGTAAAACAGGCACTACAGATAGTAAGAATGCCTTATTCTCTTGATATGCCTATTGGTGAAGATGAAGATGTAACCCTTCTTGATTTAATCTCCAAAAAAGGTACAGAAGATGTAGAAAAAGAGGTTGTTGAAGATGCTCTTCATAAGGAACTTGAAAAACTTTTAAAAGTACTTGATGAAAGAGAAAGAGAAATTATCAAACATAGATATGGTCTTGAAGGAGTTGAGCCGAAAACCCTTAATGAAGTTGGTGAAATGCTGGGTATTTCAAGAGAAAGAGTTAGACAGTTAGAAAACCGAGCCTTGAAAAAACTGAGATCTCTTGCTGTAAAAAGGCATCTTAAAGATTTTTTATCTTAAAGTTCTTCGATTGTTATGTTGTGATTCGTATAAATGCAGATTTCACCAGCTATTTTCATTGCCTCTTCTACTATTTTTCTGGCATCTAATTCAGTATTTCTATAGAGAGCTAAAGCTGCACTTCTTGCAAAATCACCACCTGAACCAGTTGCCAGGACTGGTTCGTCTGGCTCTATAACATCACCATTTCCAGATATTAAAAACATATTTTCCTTATCTGCTGCTACTAAAACAGCCTCAAGTCTTCTCAAATATTTATCCATTCTCCAGTCTTTTGCGAGCTCTACAGCTGCTCTTAGTAAATTACCACTGTATTTGTTTAGTTTGGCCTCTAATCTCTCCATAAGAGCAAGGCCATCAGCAGCTGAACCTGCAAATCCTACCACTACCTTCCCATCATATAGCTTTCTTATTTTTTTAGCTCCTTTTTTCATTACAGTGTGGCCAAGTGTTACCTGCCCATCTCCAGCTATTACTGTTTTACCATTTTTTCTAACAACAAGGATTGTTGTACTTCTAGTTTTTTCCATTTTTCACCTTTTCCTCTGTATTTAAGATGGCTACTGGATTATATAAAAATATACGTTTGGCATATAAAAAATGCCGTAAATAATAGTCTTTATCAATATCGGATATCACAATCCTCTTTGCTGCAGATGAAGCATGTATCATTTTATTGTTTCCTATATAAATCCCAACATGTGACGGAAATTTCGCGTATGTCTGGAAAAATAGTAAATCTCCAGGTTTCAAATCTTTTAAAGAAACATATATCCCAAATTTAGCTTGATATCGTGCTGTTCGAGGAAGATTTATACCTGCTATCTTGTATACTTTCTGTACAAATGAAGAACAGTCCATACCATCTACACTTTCCCCACCAAAAACATACTTCGTCCCTAAAAGACCTATTGCAATATCTACAATATCAGACTGGAATTTAGGAGAAGGTATTCCATCATCTACCATTTCAGCAATATATCTTTGTTTTTCATATTTAGTTTTCATAGATTTATATGCCTCATCTTTATAGAAGAGCACTCCCTTAGCATAAACGAAGCTTACACATACAAGTATTAAAAACAGAATTTTTTTCATTTTATTCCCTCTTTATCCTTATAATGATATAATAACATAATGACTGATTTAAGACCAACATCTAACAAAGTAAAACAGGCACTTTTTAACATTCTATATGATGTTTCGGAAAAATCTTTTTTAGATTTATTCGCCGGAACTGGAGAAATTGGAATAACTGCTTTAAAAAAAGGTGCTTCAAAGGTATACTTTGTTGAACTAAACAAAAAAAGAGCATTTGATATAAGGAAAAAAACCCAAAATTTTAGAGATAAGGTTAAAGTGTTTTCGAAAGATGCTTTATCTTTTTTAAAAAATACAAGTGAAAAGTTTGACATTATCTTTGCAGATCCTCCTTACAACTATAAAAAATATGATAAGTTGATAGAACTTGCATTAAATCATTTAGATAAAAACGGAGTATTTATACTTGAACATAGGTCAAATCATAAATTTGGTGCAGATGATGAGAGAAAATATGGAGATACAATATTGTCATTCTGGTACAAGGAGAGCTGATGATAAAGAGAACTTGTGTTTATCCAGGAACATTTGACCCTTTTCATTTGGGTCATCTGGATATTATCAAAAGAGCCCTTAACATTTTTGAAACTGTTGTGGTTGCTGTTGCTGAAAATCCTAAAAAAAACCCTTTATTTTCCCTTGACGAAAGAATTGAAATGATAAAAAAATCAACTGAACATTTTCAAGATAGAGTGATTGTTGAAGGTTTTAACACATTGCTTGTAGATTTTATTGAAAAATACAATACGAATGTAATTATAAGAGGTGTAAGACTGTTTACAGATTTTGAATATGAGCTTCAAATAGCAATAACAAATTACAATCTTAAAAAAGCAGAAACCTTTTTTATGATGCCTTCACAAGAATTTATACATATAAGTTCATCTATTGTTAAGGATGTAGCTTTTCACGGTGGAGATGTATCAAATATGGTTCCTGAATTTGTAGCTAAAAAATTAAGGGAAAAATTAAATTGCTAAGGTTTATACTAACTTTAGTTATCTTTTTAGTTGGATGTGGTTATAAGCCAGTTAATTTTGATAAAAATAAACTAAATATATGTGTAGAAAAGGTTTTTATAAATTCTCCTGAACCTACTGTTTTAGATATATTAAATAGAGATGTAAGAGATGCTGTACTGGCTCATGGAGAACATCTGGACTGTAGCTACAAAAAGAATGTTATATTGAATTTGTCTCTAAAAAGTATATCTTTCTATCCAATTGGATACTCTGAATCTCAGAGGGCTAATGTTTACAAAATTTATATGAATTTAAATTTAAAGATAAAGGATAAAGAAGGGAATACCCTATTAAATAAAGACATAGTAGAAACTACCCAGTATGTAGGTGCAGGTCTCAGGGCAGATATTGAGAGAAGATACGCCATAGAAAATTTAGGTAAACTAATACAAGTTAGGATTTTTTCATTACTAAATGAGCTAAAATGAAGGAAGAAAATATAGTAAAACTTATAAAAAAAGAACCACAAGATTTAAATCTACAGCCTGTTGTGTTAATTTATGGCTATGAAGACCTTTTAAAAAAACAACTAATAGAAAAATTTAAAAATAGAGCCTCAGACTTTCACTTTTTATGGGGAGATGAAACAAATTTAAACCAGTTAAAAACTATATTTAGTTCCGGTTCTTTATTCTCCAAAGGAAATATAGCAGTAGTATGGGATGTAGACAGTTTTCTGTCAAATTTAAAAAAAGAGCATTACAAAGATTTCATTGAGTTTTTAAAGAAAGTGGAGCATCCTGATATGTTATTTTTAGTTTCTTCTAAAGAAAAATTGCCTACTAAATCACCTTATAAAGAAATTACTTCTACAGTCCAGTTAATAAACTCTCCTAAGCTTACTCCAAAAGCATTTGAAATTTCTGTATACAAAAAGATAGAAAAGGCAGGTAAAAAAATAGACATTGATACTTTAAAATATCTTGTGTCCAAGCTTCCAAGAAATTTATACGATACTAAACAGGAGATAGAAAAACTTCTTATCTATGCAGCAGACAAGGACGAGATAACTAAAGAAGATATTGACGAAATTGTACTTTCAAAGCCAGAAGCAAATATTTTTGCATTTCAGTCTCAGTTCCTGAAAAAAGATATAACCGCCCTAAAAACTTTAAAAATTCTTGTAGAGTCTGGTCAACATCCTTTTGAGATACAGTCGTTTATATTAAATACATTGAACAAGCTTCTGCTATATAAAAGTTTGCAGTCTAAAGGAGTTTCAAAATCGGAGAGTTTCTTAAAGGCTGGTATCAATTATAGACCTCAACAGCAGTTAATTGAGGATGCCAGTAAAATATGGACCCTTAGTTCTATCATCAAAGCAATAAACCTTCTTTATGAGACAGAAGTTCATCAAAAAATGTACTATGCTGAAATAGAAAAAAAATTAGAAGAATATGTAATGAAAGTGATTTTATCATGAACAGACCTTTATATTTAAAAGATTATATAGGGCAAGAACACATAAAAAAACAAATTAGTATTTTTATAAGCTCTGCAAAAGAAAGAAAGGATACCTTAGACCACGTTTTACTTTCTGGTCCTCCGGGTCTTGGAAAAACAACACTTGCTAACATAATAGCAAATGAACTTAAGGCAAATATAACAGTTACAACTGGAGCAGTATTAACTAAAAAAGCAGATTTAGCAGGTATTCTAACAAACTTAGAGGAAGGAGATATTTTATTTATAGACGAGATACACCGCATAAGTAAACCTGTAGAAGAGCTTTTATATACAGCCATGGAAGACTTTGCCATAGACATAATTTTAGGGAAAAATAGAGCTGCACGAACCATCAGGATTGATTTACCGAAGTTTACCCTTATAGGGGCAACCACAAAAGCAGGGATGTTATCAACTCCACTATTATCAAGATTTGGAATTATACTTAACTTTGATTTTTATGATTTAAATTCTTTAATAAAGATACTAAAAATAGAGGCAAATAAAGCAGGTGTATTAATAGATAAAAAGGCTTTAGAAGAAATAGCAAAAAGAAGTAGAGGAACTCCACGAATAGCAAAAAGGCTTTTTAAAAGGGTTTACGATTTTGCAGTCGTAAATAAGGTAAATAAAATTGATATTGAACTTGTAAAACATGCATTTGATTTAATAGGAATAGATGAATATGGACTTTCATTTAAAGATAGACAGTATCTGAAAATTCTCGTATACCGATTTGAAAATAAACCTGTTGGAATTAAAACAATTTCTTCCATTTTACACGAAGAAGAAGATGTGATAGAAAATGTTATAGAACCTTATCTAATAAGGATAGGCTTTATTGAAAAAACTCCCCGAGGTAGAATAATTACACAAAAAGGTCTGCAATATATAAAGGAGAGAGAGTATGAACGAAACATTTGAACTTATTCTTACAATTGTAGTTTTCGGTCTTATGTTTGGAATAATAATATTTTTGATGATTTATTGGTCGAAAAAAGGAACTGTCGTAGATGAAAGAGATAAAAAGTGGTATTCTAAGCAGGAAAACGTAAATAAAAATAATTCATAGGTTAACTTCAGTGAAAGTGCTTCAGGTTGTAGACGGAACTGGATGGGGGGGAACAAAAGAACAGGTGTATTTAACAACCAGAGAACTTAAGAAAAAAGGAGTTGATGTTCATATAGCCTTATCATCAAAGTACACCCAGATGATTGAAAAGTTAAGACCTTACAATATACCTTTTCATTTTTTTGACCACAGTGATAAAAGAAATAGAAAAAATCTGTTGAACTACGTAAGACTACGCAAAATTATACAAAAGGAAAAATTTGATATAGTAGTTGGAAATTCACCTGATGCATTTGATTATATAAGAGGAGCAACAATTTTACTAAAAGATAAACCTAAAATAATAGCCGTACGGCGTTCTGGTAGAATTCCATCCTGGTTTTCTAAACATTTCAAGTATTCAATAGCTGATAAAATAGTAGTTGTATCAAAAGAAGTTTATAAGAAACTAAAAGAAGCTGATTTTTTAAAAGAAAAACTCGTGGTGATAGAAAGCGGTATAGATTTAGAAAGGTTTCATCCCCGACCAGAAGATAAAGTAAAACTGAGAAAGAAACTTGGATTTCCTACTGATAAGAAGATATTTGTAAATGTAGCAAACTGGCAGTTACAGGTAAAAGCACAGGACAAACTTATAGAAGCTTTTGCAAAATTAAACTGTAAAGACTGTTTATTGGTTTTAGTAGGGCTTAACACAGATAAAGAAGCACCGCAAATAGCCAGAAACTTTAACGTTGAAAAACAGGTTATTGGTCTTGGCTTTAGAACAGATATACCTGACATTTTAAACTCAGCTGATTTCTTTGTACTTTCTTCAAATCTTGAAGGGATAGCTGGAGCCCTTCTTCAAGCTATGGCAACAGGAAAAGTTGTACTTTCAACACTTGCAGGAGGTATTGGAGAATACCTAAAAGATGGAGAAAATGGATTCAGTGTGCCCGTTGGTGATATTGAAGGTTTAACTGAAAAAATGAGGTTAATGCTAAATCTTTCAGATGAAGAATATAAAAAGATAGCTTTAAAAGCTGTAGAGACAGCAAAAGAGTACTCTATTGACAAGACTGCAGATAAATATATAAACCTTTTCACGGAGATGTTAAGTGAAAAATAATATATTTGTGATTTTTTATCATAAAATTCTTCCTAAATGGGGATTTGACGTAGCTTACAAAACTTTTGATTATGAAATGAGAATTATTAAAAAATTTTTTAATGTGCTAACTTTAGACGACGTTTATGATTATCTTATAAAAGACAAGAAACCAGATAAACCATCTATTGTTATTACTTTTGACGATGGCTATACAGACAACTTTGTTTATGCCTATCCAATACTAAAAAAACACCGTCTGAAAGCAACAATATTCCCTATAACCTCACGTATAAATAGAGAAGATAAAGTTAGACCAACATTAGAAGACTACTGGAAAGGTAAAGTTCCCTTTTCCCAGCTTCACAAACCTAAAACCATGGCACAGGCAAATTATGAATTTTTAAAATATGGAAAATCAGAAGACTTTTTAACAGTAGCTGAACTTAACAAAATGAAAGATGTATTTGATATCCAGTGTCATGCTGATGTACACGCGAAAGTTTTTTATGAAGATAGTATTTTAGATTTTTATGATGGAAAAAATGGGCACTGGAGTAATATATATGCTTATGGTTACTCTGATGATTTTTCAAATTTAGACGAACCAAGGATTGGTTATCCGCTTTTCCCAGATAGAAATAATCTTTCTGTAAGAAGAGGTTTTTTAAAAAAAGAAGTGAAAGAGTTTATTAAATCCTTGGATAACCGATTTTTCTCTCAAAAAAACTGGAAAAAAATCCTGAAAAAAGAAGTAGAAAAGAACTTTAACTCTCTTTTAGAGTTTGAAACTACAGAAAAAAGAAAACTAAGAATAGAAAAAGAACTTAAAAAGTCAAAAACAGAGTTAGAAAGTATGATAGGCCAGAAAGTCAGACATATTTCCTATCCATTTGGACATTATGATGACTTTTTAATTGATATTGTAAAAGATTATTTTGATACAGGTTTTACAGTTGAAAAGGACATTATCAGAAAAGCTCAAAACCCTTATAAACTTCCACGGACAGCTATCCCTAAAGATTTCGGAAGTTTTTTAGGTAAAATTGTAAAATACACATTTTTCACAAAGTAGGAGAGCAGGTTGTATAAAATAGAAGATTTTCAAAAAA
>CAZEYS010000017.1:0-26603 GCA_964516095.1 uncultured Aquificales bacterium | reverse complement strand
GGGTATTACAATGCACAATAAAAAAATAGGTTTCTGGGAAGCATACTCAATAGGCGTTGGAGGAATGATAGGTGGTGGGATTTTTGCTGTTCTTGGGCTTACTATTCTCCTTGCAAAGGGAGCTGCACCTGTAGCTTTTATATTCGCTGGTATTATAGCGTTACTTACCTCTTATTCTTATGCAAAACTTTCTGTCCGTTATCCATCAGAGGGTGGTACTGTTGAATATCTGGTCAGAGCTTTTGGAAACAATCTTTTCACAGCTTATTTGAACACTTTACTACTGGCAAGTTACATAATAATGCTTTCTCTTTACTCTTATGCCTTTGGCAGTTATGCTTCTGCATTGTTTTTTGGACATGAAATAGAATTAGCTAAAAAGATTTTTATTGTCGTAGTAATAGGATTTTTTACATTCTTAAATTTTTTGGGAGCATATGTTAGCGGAAAAGCTGAAGATGTTATGGTATTTATGAAAGTTGGAATACTTTTATTCTTCTCGGCTCTTGGTTTTTTTACTGGGGATTTTTCAAGACTTTCTCCAGAGCATTGGGAAAGTTTAATAAAAATATTAACTGGTGGACTTATAATATTTCTTGCTTATGAAGGATTTGAGCTTATCGCTAATACTGCTCAGGACATAGAAGACCCGGAAAAAAATCTACCGAGAGCTTTTTATGCAGCTGTAAGTACGGTTATTTTTATATATGTTCTTGTTTCTGCTGTTGCTGTTGCAAACCTTACATATGAAGAGGTTCAAAAGTATCAGGATTATGCCTTAGCCATCGCTGCAAAACCTTTTTTAGGACAGGCTGGATTTGTATTAATTGGTATTGCTGCTCTTTTATCTACAGCTTCTGCGATAAATGCGACTCTTTATGGCTCAGCCCGTGTCAGTTATTTAGTGGCAAAATTCGGAGCTTTACCGAAGGAAATTACAAAAAATGTATGGAAGCATGGGACAGAAGGTCTACTAATATTAGCTATTTTAACAATTATCTTTGCTACAACTTTTAATTTAGAGAATATTTCTATTGCTGGTAGTCTGGGATTTTTAATTATCTTTGCAGGAGTTAATCTGGCAAATTTTAAGCTCGCTCATTACACAAATTCTAATAAATGGATTTCGTTTATTGCTTTTGTTCTGTGTGCTGTATCTATTGGTGTTTTATTTTTTTATAATCTACAGACAAATCCTGATAATCTTCAATCATCACTGGTAGTTCTAATTTTAACGTTTTTATTTGAACTGACTTATAGATTTTTCACAAATGTAAGATTAAAAGAATATATAGATTGGAGATTAGAAGAAAGAGAAAAAATTTTACAAAATCATGATAAATTTTTAGCTAAACTGTTATCTAAAATAAGAGAAAAGTTTGAGGATGCTGAGGTGTATCTACATGGAGTATTTGCTGAAAAAGGAAAAGATAAAGCAGGGCATATAAATATTTTGGTTTATACAGACAAACCCAGTCATAAGAATTTAAACGAGATTTTGGACATAAAATCACACCATCCTTTTAATATAAAAATTCTTCCTAAAAAATATAAAAAAGTAGTCAAAGGAATGAAAAAGATTAAATGAAAAAAGCTTTTATAAGCGTAGGTGAAATTTCTGGCGACAACTACGGATATGAGATTGTAAAGAGAGTAAGAAATTTTCAGTGGACTGGGATAACTGGACCCAAATTGAAAAAGCTTAATGTAAAAAGTATAGAAGATATTCAAAATATCTCTGTAGTTGGTTTAACAGAAGCTCTGCCAAAATACAGGAAAATAAGAAATACTTTTAAAAGGGCAGTTCAAGAAATTGAAAACGTAGATATCGTTATAGCGATAGATTTTCCTGGTTTTAATTTAAAATTGTTAAAAGAAGCCAAAAAGAGAGGTAAAAAAACTGTCTACTTTATACCACCTCAAGTATGGGCCTGGGGGAAAGGTAGAGTAAAAAAGATAGTTAAATACACAGATGTACTAATTTCTATATTCCCTTTCGAAGAGGATATTTATAAGCCCTATGTGTCTGAAAATTTCAGATATGAATATGTAGGACATCCTCTTTTGGATATTGTTAAAACTACAGAATCTGCAGAAAGTTTCAGAAAAAAGCTAAATATTCCCAAAAATTCAAAAATATTTGGTTTGCTTGCAGGAAGTCGTGAAAGCGAAGTAAATACTCTACTTCCTATATTAATAGATACAGCATATCTTTTGAAAAAAGTTTTTCCAGAAGCCTTCTTTCTAATTCCTGCAACTGAAAACCAGTATATAAATATTCTCAGTAAGATAAAAAAGCATAAAAATTTGCCTATTAAAGTCATAACTAATCAAGAATTTGAATATCCTTCTTACGAAGTAATGGATAAATCTATTTTTTCATTTATTGCATCTGGCACGGCAACTTTAGAAGCTACTATTATTGGAAAACCTTTTTCTCTAATATACAAAGTTTCTCCAATAACATTTGAAATAGGAAAAAGGCTTGTATCAATAAATTATCTGGGGCTTCCTAATATAATTGCAGGTGATGAAGTGGTCAAGGAATTTTTACAAGATGAGTGCAGACCTATAAACCTTGCAAATTTTGCAATAGAAATGCTTTTAAACAAAGAAAAGTATTTTTCTTTAAAAGATAATTTAGCTAAAGTAAGGAAAAAATTAGGAAATAAAGGTGCTTTAGACCGTGCAAGTAAAATTATTGAGAGTCTATAATATTCTCCTCATATAATCTGTTTACTATATTATGAGTTAACTTTACCGCGTTTGAACTTGATTTTCCATGCTCTATAAACGTAGATATTATATATCTTGGTTTTTTGTAAGGAAAAAAGTCAATAAACCACGCATGGTTTTGAAGTTCCCATTTATTTATCTTTTTATGTTTTTCTGTCCTTTTATAAACCTGGGCTGTTCCTGTTTTACCTGCGTTCTTCACGGGAACTTGTCTCATAATTTTTGCTGTTCCCCGTTTACCATATACTACAAGATAAAGCCCTTTTTTTACATATTTAAAAACAGAAGATCTAACAGGAATATGTTTTAGTATTACAGGTTTAGTTTCAATATAACTGTGTATTTTAGAATCATAGTAAGCTTTTAAAAGCAACGGTTTTAATACATTCCCGTTATTTACAACAGGAACTAATATTTTTGTAGAGTCAAAAGGGGTAATAGCCAGATATCCCTGCCCAATACTTAGATTAACTGTATCACCATGAAACCAGTTTTCACCTAAAGTTGCCTTTTTCCATTCTGGAGTTGGAACTCTTGCTTTAACTTTTTCAATTAACGGATTTAACCTTTCTCCAATTCCAAACATATAAGTATAATTACTTATCCTTCTCACTCCTAACTTAATACCAATTTGATAAAAGTATGTGTCACACGATTGTTCAAGAGCCTGCATAATGTTAATTTTTCCACAACCTGCAGGGTTCCAGTTTCTATAACGCCATTTTCCTATTTCAAAGTATCCACCACTGTATATTTTTTTATACGGAGAAACAATATTTTCATTTAATGCGGCAGTTGCCACTACAATTTTATAGATAGAACCTGGTGGGTAAAGACCATATAGTGCTTTATTAAAAAGAGGTTTATATTTGTTTGATAATAGTGCTTTCCATTCTTTTTTGGAAAGTCCATCTGAAAAAGCTTGGATATCAAAAGACGGATAACTGAAAAGGGTTAAAATTTCATAAGTTTTTGAGTCTACTATAATTACTGCACCTGATTTTTGTTTTGATTTCTCAAATTCTTCATATGCATCTTTTTGCATAATAGCATTTATAGTTAAGTAAATATCCTTTCCAACTTTTGGTTTCTTTTCGTAAAGAGTTTTTTTTACCCTTCCTAAAGCATCCACTACAACAGCTTTAACACCGAATTCGCCCCTTAAATATTTATCATATATTTTTTCAACACCACTTTTACCAATTAAAACGTCGGGATTTATATCTGGATTTTCCTCTAAGTCCTTCTTTGAGGGATAGCCTACATAACCTAATATATGAGCCATGTACTTTGCATATTTTGTGTATTTTCTTCTGGGAACCACATCAATCATAACTCCATTAAATCTGTAAAAGTTATCGTAGATAATTTTTATTTCTTTATCTGTAAGTTTACTTTTCAATACAACTTTATTGGCAAATCCTTTTTTTATTTTTTCATCTATATCTGGCGGTAAATCTAATTTAAGATACTTCTCTAAATTTTTTTTTAAAGTTGGCCAGTTTTTTTTAACCATGTAAGGTAAAACATAAAGTTCATAATAAGGAACATCATACGCAATAAGTACTCCGTTTCTGTCAAAAATCCTTCCTCGAGGCGGATTTATTGTGATAATTCTTACATAGTTATTCTCAGAAAGCTTTTTATAGTACTCTCCCTTCTCAACCTGCAGATAAAAAAGCCTTCCTAACAAAATTAACGCACTTATTAAAAGTCCAAAGACTACAATGTTAAATCTGTTTATCATCATTACCTTTTAGTTTTATTTCTGACAAAAGATAAAATAAATAAAAAATCATAAAGTTCAAACTTATATAAACAAAAATCCCATAGCAAAACTTTATTTCTTTAGTAAGAATTAGCTGATAAACCTGTTTAAATAAAACATCTAACACAGATAAGAAAAAAATTATAGATATCTTAGAAAAAATAGAACTTAAAAAGAATTTTTCTTTTAAAAATGAAATTATAAGAACAAGAAAAACTTTAGAAATTATGTTTAAAAAATATGTTACCCCAATAATATCCTGTAAAAAGCCTAACAAAAAAGCAGCCTTGTAAATATCCTTTATATTTTCCCTGTAAAGGGCTAACAGAATAATATAAATACTTAGAGGATCCCACGCTATACAACCAAAATTAATATATTTAGCAAACACTGTGTTTTGAATTAAAATTATTAAAAATCCAAGAGAAATTAATACTTTCATTTAGACTGCCTTTCAGGTTTAACAACAATTACATACTCAACACTGTACTCTTTTACAAAAGGCTTTACTACAACATACTTAAAAAAATACTCAGGTTTGTTTTCTACTTTTACTATTTTACCTATGGGTATTCCCTTTATATCTTCAGTTTCAACAATGTCCCCAACTCTTATGTCTTGATACTTTTTCACATATTTTAGCTGCGCTCCTTTATCTCCTTTTCCTTGAAGTAAAACAAACTCTCTTGTTTTTCTTGTTCTGGCTGATATTCTAAAGTTCATATCATTTACAAGAGTCACATACGAAGAAAAATCTCCAACTTTTGTTACTTTTCCTATCAAATAGCCATCAGCTATTACTAAATCCCCTACATTTATACCGTTTTTTTTACCTGCATCTATTATCAGATATTTTTCCCAGCTGTTTGAAGGATAACCAATAACAACTGCAAGCTGTATATGTTTTAAACCCAGCTTTTTTGAGTAGTTTAATAAAGATTTAAGTTTTTGGTTCTCATATTTTAGATACTGAAGTCTTTTTAGTTTGTACTTTAAAACTTCTTGATTTTTTTTTAATTTTTTATTTTCCTCTAAAAGCTTTTCCTTACTTTCTAATCCAGCAATTAAAAAATCAACCTCTTCAAACAGTTTTTTAAAAGATATCTGAACAGGATAGAGAAAATCCATAACTATTTGATAGTATCTGTACAAGAAAAAAGAAGAAAGAAAAAAAACAAGAATAACTGAAAAAACAACTATACGTTTTTTATATTTTTTCATTACTCCATGGCTATTCTTTTAATAAGCTTAATATCGTTTAGGGCTGTGCCTATCCCTCTGGCAACTGCAGTAAATGGATCTTCTGCTACAAAAACAGGAAGGTCAACTTCTTCTCTTATTCTGATGTCAAGGCCTGAAAGCAGTGCACCTCCCCCTGCAAGGATTATTCCTCTTTCAACAAGGTCAGCACCTAATTCTGGAGGGGTTTTTTCAAGGGCTGTTCTTACAGCATTAACTATACTATTTACAACATCATCAAGGGCTTTTCTTATTTCTTCTCCTTTTATAGTTTTACTTATAGGATTGTTTGACCTGTTTACGCCACCTATTTCCATTACTTCATTATCCTTTTCAGAAGGATAAGCAGAACCAAGTTTTATCTTTATTTTTTCGGCTGTTTGTTCTCCTATTATTATTTCGTGATGCCTTTTTAAATACTGAATTATTGCTTCATTCATCTCATCACCTGCAACCCTGATAGAATGGGATACAACCATACCAGATAAAGAAATCACAGCAATTTCTGTAGTCCCCCCACCAATATCGATAATCATGTTACCGCCAGGTTCTGTAATAGGAAGTCCAGCTCCAATAGCTGCTGCCATAGGTTCGGCAATGAGATAAACATCTCTGGCACCAGCATGTTTCACAGCGTCAATAACAGCCCTTTTTTCAACTTCAGTAATACCTGAAGGAACACCAACAATAACCCTTGGTCTTGGTTTAAAAATACTTAAAAAAGGAATATGCTTGTGAACTTTTCTTATAAAATATTTAAGCATCTCTTGAGTAACATCAAAGTCAGCAATAACACCATCCTTTAAGGGCCTTATAACATCTATATATGACGGTGTTTTGCCTATCATCTTTTTAGCTTCTTGACCAACGGCAAGTACTTTATCCCTTTTCCGGTCTATGGCTACTATTGAAGGCTCTGTTAGCACTATACCTTTTCCTTTAACAAAAACGAGAGTATTTGCTGTACCAAGGTCTATACCAATGTCATTGGAAAATATACCCATAATAGAAGAAAACATAAGTCCTCCAAAATTAGAAGATAATAAAGCAAATATATTATAAACTATTAATAGACCAAAAATTTGATTAGTTGGAGGAAAAAATGTTTACAGGTTCAATAGTAGCTCTTATCACACCGTTTAAAAATGGAGAAATAGATAAAAAATCCCTGAAAAAGTTAATAGATTTTCATATAGAAAATGGAACCCATGGTATAGTTGTTGCTGGAACAACCGGAGAATCTGCCACGTTAACATACTCTGAACATGAGAAATTAATAGAACTGGCAGTTGAATACGCAGATAAAAAAATTCCTATTATTGCTGGAACAGGGGCAAACGCAACTCACGAAGCAATAGCTTTAACTAAATTTGCTGAAAAAGTTGGTGCAGACGGTTCTTTACAGATTGTGCCGTACTATAATAAGCCTACACAAGAGGGTATTTATCAGCATTTTAAAGCAATAGCTGAAGAAACAAATATTCCTTTAATTTTATACAACATACCATCTAGAACCGGTGTTGATATGCTTCCTGAAACCTTTGCAAGGTTATACTCTGACTTTCCAAATATAGTAGGACTAAAAGAAGCAACTGGTAATGTCTCAAGGGTCTCTGAAATAATATCTTTAACAAATCCTGAAGTTATTATTCTATCAGGAGATGATGCTTTAACTGTTCCTATGATGTCTGTTGGTGCTAAAGGTGTAATATCTGTGGCAAATAACTTAGTACCTAAGGATATATCTTTAATGTGTGATTATGCATTAGAAGGAAACTTCTTAGAAGCACGCAAAATACATGATAAGTACTGGAAACTGTTTAAAGTTTTATTTGTAGAAACAAACCCTATACCTGTGAAAACTGCTGCATATATGATGGGATTAATTGAAGATGAAGAATTAAGACTTCCTCTATATAAAATGAGCGAAAGAAACAGGAAACTATTAGAGGAAACCCTCAAAGAATACGGATTAGTATCTTAAATTTGCAAAATTTCATAGATTTAGAATTTTATTAATGCTGAATAGATGTTAAAAACTGGTATAATTTTTGCTTAAAAGATAAAAGATAGATTTCACTTGATGTGGAGGCATAGTTGAAAGTAGGTGTTGTTGGTGTAGGAAACATGGGAAGGCATTATGCAAAAAAAATGAAATTAATGGGATTTCAAACAACTCTTATTGATATTAATCAGACTACATTGAATAAATTTGACGACTACTATAAAAAGTATCCTTCCTACGATGAGGCATTAGAAAAAGAGGAATTTGATTTTATATTCATAGCAACATCTCCAGAGCTTCATATTCCTCTTGCAAAAAAGGCAATAGAAAAGAAAATAAATGTTATGGTGGAAAAACCTCCTGCTATAAATCCTTTAGAGCTTGAAGAAGCTATTATTATGGCGCAAAAAAACAATGTATACCTTGGAGTATCTGAAATAGAACTTCAGTCTAACGCCGTCAGGAATTTTGATAAAAATTTACACGTAGAGCAAGTTGAAGCCTATAGATTAAACCTTGGCAGAGGTTATATCAATCCATTTTACGACCTTGCATGGCATGACCTTTATATAATGCAGTACCTGTTTGGAAGCGTTAAGTTAAAAAAAGTTATAGATAAAGGAAATATATTTGAAGTTTTTGGCGAAACTGAAAAAAACGAATTTTTTCTAAAAGTTGCCTGGAACTATGAAAAATTGAGAAGAGAATGGATACTGAAATCCACAAAAGGAAACATAGTACTTGATTTTGTTAATGATAAAATAATCTATCCTGATAAAACTACAAAAGAAAAAGATGGAAAAGATAAATTAGAAACAATGATTAAAAACTTTATTGATAATCCATCTTTCGAAAGTGCTTATAGAGCTTTAGAAATCCTAAAGGAGTTTGAAAAATTTAATATAAAGGAGAAGGTAAGTTGATACCTATTACAAAACCTGACTTTGGTAAAGAAGAAGAACAAACTGTACTTGAAATAATAAGAAGTGGCCATATAACCAGAGGAAAATGGACTTTAAAATTTAAAAAAGCATTTGCAGATTATACTGGAACAACATTTTGCCACACTGTTTGCAGTGGAACAGCGGCTTTATATATAGCATTGAAAGCATTAGGAATAAATTCTAAAGAAGACGTTGTTATTGTTCCTGCACTTAGTTTTATGGCAACAATAGATGCCGTAATCCTTGCAGGAGGGAAACCTATCGTTATTGATGTTAACGATAGTTATACAATGAATACCGAACAACTGATAGAGGCTGTAGAAAAGTATAAACCTAAAGCTGTTATACCTGTTCATCTTTTTGGTCAACCTGCAGAAATGGAAAAAATCAATCAAATATGTAAAGCTAACAACGTAGTTGTTTTAGAAGACGCTGCTCAGGCTCATGGTGCAGAATATAAAGGAAAAAAGGCAGGAAACTTAGGAGATATTGCAGCTTTCAGTTTCTATGCATCTAAAAATGTCGCTATGGGAGAAGGTGGAGCAATTGTTACAAATGACTACAAATTAGATGAAAAAATATCAAATTGGATTGAATTCGGTGATCATCCAGCTTTAAACCTTAGAATTACAGAATTTCAGGCAGGAATTGGATATCACCAGCTTGAAAAATTAGATAAAAACAATGAGAAAAGAAGAGAAATAGCACATCTTTATAACAAAGAATTTGAAAATCTACCAGGTTTAACAATACCTAAAGAATTTCCTAACAGAAAACATGTATACCATATATATGCTTTAAGACATCCAAAAAGAGATGAAATTATAGAAAAACTAATAGAAGATGGAATAGGCGTAAGGGTTTATTACGAGTATACCCTACACCAACTCAGAAATGCAGAGCATTTAGAATGTGAATTTTCAGAACTCCTCACAAAAGAACTTTTTGCTATTCCAATATTCCCATCTTTAAAAGAATCTGAAGTGGAGTACATAATCGAAAAAGTCAAAAAAGCTGTAAATGAGGTTAGTTAAAATGAGATTTATAGCACTTTTTTTTATTACTGTTTTACTTACATCATGTGCTAATAATCTGGTATCGAAAAATTGCCGTTGTGAATGTTCTCATAAAGAGAAAAATTCGAAGGTATTGAAAATAAAACTACCAGAAAAAAATTTTTTAAATGACGATGAAAATATACAGACAATATTAGGAGATAGATAAAATGATAAATATAAACGGTCAGTTAGATGCCAAAGGTCTTAAATTTGCTATTGTTGTAGGTAGATTTAACAGCTTGATAACAGAAAAACTTTTAGAAGGTGCAGTTGATTGTATAGTAAGACACAACGGTAGTGAAGATAACATTACAGTAGTCAGGGTTCCTGGCTCTTTTGAAATACCTCTTACAGCCAAAAAACTTGCAAAAACAGGTAAATACGATGCAGTAATATGTTTAGGGGCAGTTATAAGAGGTTCAACCCCACACTTTGAGTATGTTGCCAATGAAGTTACAAAAGGAATAGCACAAGTAAGCCTTGAAACAGAAGTTCCTATATCATATGGAATTTTAACAACAGATACCATCGAACAGGCTATAGAAAGAGCAGGAACAAAAATGGGTAATAAGGGTTTTGATGCAGCTTTAACTGCAATCGAAATGGTAAATGTCCTAAGGAGTATATAAAAGATAACTATGGTAGGAAGATTTAGAAAAAAAGCGAGAGAGATTGCATTAAGAACATTATATGCTTTTGACATACATAAAGGCAAAAAGGATATTAACGAAATTTTAGAAGAAGTAATAGCAGAAGTTAGAGGTAAAATTTCAGAAAAGACATTAAAGTATGCATATGAACTTGTAAATGGGGTATATGAATATTTAGATGAAATAGACGAGATTATTCAGTCTCACTTAGAGGACTGGAGGCTTGAAAGACTTGGTTATATAGAAAGAGCTTTACTTCGACTTGGAACATATGAACTTATCTTTGCTGATGTCCCAGATAAAGGAAGAGTATTTACAGATATATTAGACCTTGCCCGGTGCTACGGCTTAAATCAAAACGCTGTAAAATTTATAAATGGGGTTTTAAGTGCAATTTACAAAGATTTTAAATCCCCAAGTAAAACTTCTTAATAAAATCACCAAAGAATAAATACACAGTTGCTGCTAAAGATAAAAACGGGCCAAAGGGAATTTCAAATTGACCTTTATTGTCCTGGTTCTTTCTATAAGCCATTATAATTCCAAATACTGCTCCTATTAAAGAACCCAAAAATATAGTAAAAAGACCACCAAACCATCCTAAATATGTACCAAAAAAAGCCAAAAGTTTAACATCTCCCATACCTAAACCTTCAATTTTTCTCAGTTTCAGGTATAAAAATGCCACTACAAAAAGAAATCCAGCTCCTGTTAAAGCTCCAAGTAGAGCATCTAAAGGAGTAAAATTTTCCCGGAAAAAGGAGTAAACAAAGCCACTGATAAAGCCTAATAAATTTAACTCATCAGGAATTATTTTAAAATCAAAATCAATAAAAGTAATAGCTATTACAAGGGATATAAATATAAGATTGAAAAAAAGGTCAATAGATAGTCCCCATTTTAAGTAAGCAGCAACAAATAAAACACCTGTTAACAGTTCAACTAGTGGATACCTTAACGAAATTTTAGAACTACAATTTTTACATTTTCCTTTTAAAAGTATGTAAGAAATTATGGGTATATTTTCGTACCATTTTATTTTATAACCACAGCTTGGACAAGATGACGAAGGATAGATGATAGACTTATTTCTCGGCATTCTATAGATAACTACATTTAAAAAACTACCTATTACTGTGCCTAAAAAAAAGAAAAAGATTAACTTAAAAAGTTCAGGAATTTGTTCCATTATTTTCTTTTTTGTTTTCCTCCTCAAGCTGTTTAGCGTATTCTTCTATATCTTTCTTTAGCTGGCTACCTTTAGATATTAGAAAGTAAAACTGGGCAAATGAAAATCCTATTATCATAGCTATAATTCCCCAGATACCAGCGAAAAATCCTGCAAAAATTGCTGCGATAATGGGTATTGGAAATCTCAAGAAGGAAGAAAATATTATTTTTGCCTTCTGAGTTTTATATGTGTTAACGCTTTTCCAAAGGTTATTAAAGTAATATATCCCAACTCCTATTCCTATAATAAAAAATAGTAAAGAAAGAAAAACGTGTTTCAAAACTCCATCCTCGTTTTTAATAAAATTTTAACATTTTAAGCAACTGTTGCAAGCTCAAACTTATCGCCATATTTATCAAATAAAAGCTGTCTTAACTGGGGGTAGTTTACCAGATGTGGGTCTCTTTCTATCAGTTCTTTTGCTTCTTTTTTGGCGTATTTGAGTATTTTTAAATCTATTGGCCTGTCTAAATCTGCTATAGAAAATTGAAATTTTCCTGACTGGGCTGTACCAACAAGGTCACCGGTTCCTCTTATTTTTAAATCTTCTTCTGCAATCTTAAAGCCATCGGAGGTATTTACAAGCACTCTAAGTCTGTGAAGGGTTTTTAATCTTTGACTTTCTTTTGATTTATCTTCCATAGGCCTTCTTAGATAAGATGGAACAACTAAGAAACAGTAACCTTCGTATTGTCCTCTTCCTATTCTACCCCTAAGCTGATGTATCTGTGTAAGACCAAATCTATGAGCTTCTTCTATTACCATTACAGATGCATTTGGTACGTCTACGCCAACCTCAATAACAGTAGTTGACACAAGAATGTCTGCTTTCCCTTCTTTAAATATTTTCATTATTCTGTCTTTTTCTTCCTGTTTCATTTTACCATGAAGCATCACTACTTTTTTGTCTGGAAAAGCTTCTTGCCAGTGTTTATAGCCTTCTTCAGCAGATTTTAAATCTGACTTTTCAGTTTCTTCAATTAATGGATAAACTACAAATGCCTGCCTTCCTTTATCAAGTTCTTCTCTTATCTTTTTATACATACTCTTTCTTTCATCGTCATAGATAAGTATAGTTTTTACTGGTTTCCTACCTTTTGGAAGTTGATTTATTATGGATAAATCCAAATCTCCATATAAAGTCATGGTTAATGTCCTTGGAATTGGGGTTGCTGTCATAACAAGTACGTGGGGAGACTTATGGGATTTTTCTGTTAAAGCTTTTCTCTGTTCTACTCCAAATCTGTGTTGTTCATCCACTATAACTAAAGACAAATTTTTAAATTCTACACTTTCCTGTATAAGAGCATGAGTTCCGACTACCACATCTATCAAGCCTTCTTTTATGTCTTTTAACATCTGCTTTTTTTCTTTTGAAGACATACTACCTGTTAAAAGTCCTACTTTAACTCCCAGTGGTTCTAATATATTTTTAAAGTTTTTGTAATGCTGCTGGGCTAAAATCTCTGTTGGAGCCATAATTGCCGTTTGTTTTTTATTCAGCGCTGCAGCATAAGCGGCAGCAATTGCAACCATAGTTTTTCCACTACCAACATCTCCCTGAACCATTCTATTCATAGGTACTGTCTTTTGAATATCATTTAGAATGTCCTGTATTGCTTTTTTTTGTGCGTCTGTAAGATTAAAGGGTAGATTTTTTTCAAAATTTTCTAAAAAATTATTCTCTACATTTATAGAATCAGCTTGTTCCTGTCTAAGTAAATATTTTCTATACTCCTGTGCCAGGTTTAACAAAAAAAGTTCCTCGAATATAAATCTTTTTTGATATCGTGTTTCATAGTCGTTAAGTATATCAATGTTTTCATCTATTGGTGGAAAGTGGATATTTTTTAAAGCACTGTTTAAATCTGGTAGTTTATACTTATTCAGAATATAATCTGGCATATATTCATCTAGGTGTTTATAGTACCTTTTTAGTATTTTAAAAATAGCCCTTCTTAAATGATTTTGAGTTTGAGATGTTGTCTTTATACTGGAATCACCCCTTAAGGAGTAAACAGGTACTATTCTATTTATGATTATGCTATCATCAAAGTTATAAACTTCTGGTTGAAATATAGATTTTTCTCCTTTGAAAACATTTACTTTACCACTTATAAGTAGTTTCTTGCCTTTTCTAAAAAGATTAAATAAAAAAGGTTTATCGTGAACAAAGTTAGCTATCAGTGTTCCAGTACTGTCTTGTAATGTAGCCTGAGCTTTGATTCTGCCTTTATTTACTTTCTTTATTTCTTTTACAACAACTTCAAAAACACCTGTTTCACCATCTGATACATCTTTTATCCTTTTTATTCTTTTATCTTCATATCTGACAGGGAAATAAAAAAGGGCTTTTCGTACATTGTCTGCACCAACTTTTTTTAAAGCTCTCTTTTCAACAGGTTTTAGAATTTTTAGGTTCTGCACGGAGATTTTTTCTATATCATTTATTGAAAGACCCTCTTTAAAAATCTCTTTATCTGGTTCTTCTTCTTTTTTAGAATTTTTTAGTTTGTCAATAATAGATAGTAAATACTTTGCAAAAGCCTTCTTTTTAGCAGCAGACAGACCATCAAACGTTTTTATATCTTCTTTTAAAGTTGACGGCAAAGATTCATTATTCAGCAGTAAATCTAATGTTTCAGCTAACTTAACCTTATCAAGGATTTCTTTATCGTATTTTATTACTTTTTCAAGTATCTCTTTTGCCTTTGTTAAATTTCCCATCAATCTGTTTGTTTCTTTGAATTTACAGAAAATATAAGTTCAAGTATAAAAATTACAACAATATACCCCCAAACTATATTGTCCATGTATAGTTTATTTATCCATGATGCATAAGTTAATATTATCATTAATAACATTGTATAAATGAAGAAAGATACTGGTATTTTGTTTTCATAAAAAGTTTCAGGGTTGTAATCTCCTTTTTTGATTAAATACAAAAGATAAATGGATGCAATTATCCCAACTGCTAAAGACAGAAAAAAAACCTTTTCGTTCTGGTATTTTGGGAAAGTTCCCATTATCAAAGAAATCCATAAAGGCAAGTCTTGCACAAGTTCTCCTATAAATATACGTGTGTTCTTATCCATCTGGTAGTTTATAACTAAACTTTATATCTGCAATTTTATACAGTTTTTCCTCAAAAGGATAAAAAGAAATCACATTTAATGCAGTATTATTGGCTTGTTTTAAAAGCTCATCCAGAGTAATTTCTTCCAAAATATTGTCACTAAAATGTTTTTCTAACTCTTCTTCAGGTATACCTTCATATAGAAGTCTTAAGACGGTAAGTTCAGGTGTTTCGTCTAAACTATTGAAATTATTTTCAAGTAAAGCTATTAAAAATTTTACTGCTGACAGCTTTTCATACTGGATAAAATCATCTTTCCTGTTTTCCAGTAGAGTTTTTATATTATTTGCAGTTTCTTCTTTTGAAGTTTTATTTAAAAATAACCTTGATAATTCCTTTTGTATATAGGTTTCTACGTAATACTCTTTATCTTCCTTCCAGCTGTTTAAAAAATCTTGATAAGAAAACGTTCTGAATTTGGCATTTAAATCAATTTCTTCAAAAAACTCTTCTGAAAATCCTGTATTTTTAATAATATTAAAGAGCAGATCTTTATTTTTATACTCTCTGGAAATATATGGAAGGTCTACAACTGATGAAACAAAAATCTCTAAATCCTCTTTTAAATTTTCGTTTTCCTTGAGTTTCTCCACAAGATAGTTTACATCTTTAAGGATTAAATCATAATCAAAATACCTTGAAAGTAGATAAAGATTTATATTATCTATTCCAAAAAAGTATATCAGGTTATAAATGCTATTTTCATTGTCTTTTTCAATCTGGAAAATTTCTTCTTCCTCTTCTTCAGGCATTGTGATTAACAAATTTTCCAGCTGAGCTGTCTTTATTAAAAAGTTTAGCTCTGGGATATCTTTTATAACGCTGTCTATAATATTCTCAAAATCTTTATCTATGTCTATATTTATGCCTTTGTTTAAAATCTGTTTTGTTAGAGTTGTAAAAATGTAACTGTAAGCCTTACTTAATATATTATCATTAACTTCAAAGTCGTTCTTATTTTTCTTTATAAAGTAATTAAAAGATTTTTCAGGAAGATAATAAAAGATTTTATTAAGTATATAGTCTATAGCTCTAAATATTACACCTGACTGGTAGTAAATACCATTTTTTATGATTATATCTTCTAAAAAGATTTTTTCTGTTAGTTCTTCTACAAGCTCATCTTCTAAAATGTAAAGTTCAGAAAGAGGATAAATAGGAAGTAACTCTTTTTTTAAGACTATCAGCTCAAATATAGGATGACTTATAGTTATTAAAAAACTTTCATCATCAACCGATTCTACAACAGGTATAGGATAAACTTCCGGTCTTAATATCTGGATAATCTGGACTATTTTTTCTAAAAACTTAAACTTTTCAGGCTCCTTTATACTTCTTGAATAATGAAAAAATACGTTTCTAACTTTTTCTTTTTCTAAATTTTGAAAATGCTGTTTGTAGAACTGCTGGATATCACTTTCTAATTTCTTCAGCTCATCATCGTTTAACAAATCAACACTTTTATACTTTCTTTCTACATCTTCTAAAAACCTATCTAATATATTCATTTACTTGACCTTTTTAAGTTTTTTATTGGACTTTAAAAACTCCTTTAGCTCAGTTAAGAACTGTTCAGGGTCTAATCCATAATAAGTGGCAGCATACTGAATAGTTTCATGTTTTTTGCCTTTACAGGTCCAGCAGTACATATTTTTACTTTCAAAAAAGTCTCTACTTTCTGGAAATTCCTGTAAAACTTTTTCTATAGTAGTATTTAAACTTATCTTTTTCATTTATGACTCCTTTTTAAAAGTACTATTACTTCACAGGCTCCAGCTTTTTCCTGACCGATTTCTCCAAGCTTTTCAAACGTTTTCCCTTTTAAAAATATATTACTACAACCTGTAAGGGTTTGTATGTTTTTTATTATTTTTTCCCTAAACGGTAGGATTTTAGGTTTTTCCAGTAATATAAAAGCATCTATATTTACTACCTGATATCCTTCTTCTTTGATTATTTTAGTAGCCTGCCTTACAAAAAAATCGCTACTTTTACCTTTCCACTTTGGATTCTTATCAGGAAATAACTCTCCTATATCCCCTTTACCAACAGCCCCTAACAGTGCATCTGTTAAAGCATGAAGTAAAACATCTCCATCAGAATGAGCTACCCAACCTTTATCATGTGGAATCTCAACTCCACCGATTACAAGTTTTTTACCATAGTCTAATCTATGTAAATCAAAACCTATTCCAACTCTGTAATCCATTTAGGACCAGTTTAACTTTTCTCTTAAAATATCAAAATAGTTTTTATCTGGAGTTCTTACAAGATAGGTATAGTATGGAGACTGTTTTACTACAATTTTATCTCCATAAAAAAGCTGAGTTCCTTCTTGACCGTCTAAAGTAAGCCATGCATCTTTTTCTTTTGCTACAAGTTCTATAGTTATTGGTTCATAAGGAGGCAGCATTAAAGGTCTATCTGTCAATGTATGAGGGCAAATAGGTACAACTAAAAAATTCTCCATCATTGGATAAACAATAGGTCCTCCAGCTGAAAGTGCATAACCAGTAGAACCTGTTGGAGTTGATATTATAATACCATCTCCATTGTATGTAGTTATATATCTGTCTCCAACGTATACGGAGACATCTACTATTCTTGCAAGTATTGCTTTATTAACTACAACATCGTTTAGTACATCTGCCTCTAATATCTTTTTACCATCTCTATATAAAGAAGCCCTTAACATCATTCTTCTGGAAATACAGAGAGGTTTTGATAGTATAACTTCAAGCACGTCAAAAGCTTCGTCTTCATTTACTTCAGTTAAAAAACCAAGTCTTCCAAGATTAATACCAAGAATTGGTATTCCCCATTTTGCAACTCTTCTTGCAGTAATAAGAAGAGACCCATCTCCCCCAACCACAAGGAGTAAATCTACATTTTTCATATTTTCTTCTTTTTCAAGGTCTGAAAGGTTCTCAAATATCTCTGATTCTATAGCATAACTGTTAAGCCAGTTTTTTAGTCTTTTAGAAAAATTTCTTGCTTCATCACTGGCTTTGGTAAAAATATGAACCTTTTTAAATAATGGAAAAAGTTTATCTTTCATTTTTATCCTTCTAAATAATATTTTGTCCATTCAGGATAAAGTGGATAAGTTGAACAGAGAGAAAGAACATCTTCTTTAACTTCCTGAATAACCTTTTCGTTATCTAAATTCTTGAGTACTTTGACTATATTTTTCGCAATTCTTCTCATGTCATTTTCTTTCATTCCTCGTGTAGTTAAAGCAGCAGTTCCAAGTCTAATACCTGAAGTTACCATTGGTTTTTCAGGATCAAAAGGAATTGCGTTTTTGTTTACTGTTATATTTGCCTTTCCAAGAGCATCTTCAGCTTGGTTTCCTTTTACATTTAAAGGTCTCAGGTCAACCAAGACTATATGAGAATCAGTATCTCCAGAAACTATTCTTAAACCTTCTGCTTTAAGTTCTTCTGCAAGTACTTTTGCGTTTTTCACAGTCTGATGAGCATAATCTTTAAACTCGTCACTCATTGCTTGCTTAAACGCCACTGCCTTTGCAGCTATCACATGCATTAAAGGACCACCTTGAAGTCTTGGGAAAACCCATTTATCTATGTCTTTAGCGTATTGTGCTTTAGATAGTATGAAACCACCTCTTGGTCCTCTTAGTGTTTTATGGGTTGTAGACGTTACAAAGTCTGAGTAAGGAACTGGTGAAGGATATGCCCCTCCTGCAATCAAACCAGCATAGTGAGCCATATCTACCATTAAAAGTGCACCAACTTCATCTGCTATTTCTCTAAACTTTGCCCAGTCTATAACTCGAGAATATGCAGATGCTCCAGCAACTATCATTTTAGGTTTATGCTCTTTAGCAAGTCTGTAAACTTCATCGTAATCGATAAGTTCTGTTTCTGGATTTACACCGTATTGAACAGAATTAAAAACTATTCCAGATATATTAACTTTTGCACCATGGGTTAAATGACCACCGTGGTCTAATCTCATACCCATGATAGTATCGCCTGCTTTTAACTGAGAAAAGTAAACTGCTTGATTAGCCTGTGAACCTGAATGAGGTTGAACATTTGCATGTTCAGCTCCAAAGATTTTCTTTACCCTCTCAATTGCTAAGTCTTCAACGATATCAACATACTCACAACCACCATAATACCTTTTATGAGGCAGACCTTCTGCATATTTATTGGTTAAAACCGAACCTTGGGCTTCCATTACTGCATAGGAGGTATAGTTTTCGGAAGCAATCATTTCAAGATGCTCTTGTTGTCTTTTAAATTCTTTAGAAACTGCTTCAAAAACTTCTCTGTCTTCTTGTTTTAAATGTTCTAACAATTAACCAGCCTCCTTACAAAAATTTTCTTCAATCTGTTTTATTAAATTTACTCTTTTTTCATGTCTTCCACCTTCAAATTCTTCACTGAAAAATGCATCTACTATGCTAATTGCCAAGTCTTGACCTAAAACTCTGCCACCTAAGGCAAGTATATTTGCATCGTTGTGCCTTCTTGCCATTTTTGCCATGTACTCATTGGTGCATAAAGCAGCTCTTATTCCTTTAACTTTATTTGCTGATATTGATATCCCAATACCAGTTCCGCATATAACAATGCCTTTATCAGCTTCTTTACTTGCAACTGCTCTGGCTACAGCCTCCCCGTATACTGGATAATCAACTCTTTCTTCTGAATAGGTACCTTTATCTATGACTTCAAATCCTTTTTCCTGTAAGTGACTTTTTATAACTTCTTTTAATTTAAACCCAGCATGGTCACATCCAATAGCAACTTTCAAAATTAAGTCTCCTTTTCACTACTTTTTCATTGAAAATTATTATACTATATTACCTATAGGCATAAATATTTTATGGGAGGCATAGATGAAAACCCTTAGAGTGTTTATAATACTGCTTGCTGTTTTTGTACTCTTTAGTCAGCAAAGTAAAGCAGAAGAAGATTCATGTCTGGGTGATACAGAGGTATCAATTAAGGATGTAAAAAAGGCTTTAGCTCCCATCTTAGGAAATGCAAAAATTGTCTCTGTTACTACAGCTCCAGTTGAAGGTCTTTATGAAGTTGTTGTTGAGTTAAATGGTAGAAAACTACCAATTTATGTTGACTGTAATTTGCGATATCTGATAAGTGGAGAAATTATTGACATAAAAGAGAAGAAAAGCCTGACCAGAGAAAAAATAGCAAAATTAAATCAACAAGCGTTAAAAGAAAAAATAGCAGAACTTGAAAAAAGATTAGGAAAAGAAAAAGTTGAAAAGATAAAGAAAGCCTTTGGAGAAAAATTCTTATCTAGACTCAAAGTTGTATCATTAGATAAGCTACCACAAAAAGGAAGAGTAATATTCGGTAATCCAAATGCTCCTATAACAGTGTATGTTATAACTGACCCACAATGTCCTTTCTGTGCAAGACTCCACAAGGAGATAGAAAAAGTTCTTGCCAAAAGAAAAGATGTAAAATTTGAAATGATATTCTTCCCTCTTCCTTTCCACTCACAAGCAAAACCTGTAGCAACAGCCATCTTATGTGAAAAGAATAATGAAGCAAGAAAGAGAAAACTTGTACAGGCTTTCAAATCCCAGTCTAACATTGAAAAGTTTAAAGAACTAGCAGATAAATCCTGTTCAGAAGCTAAAGAAATCTTGAGTGAGAACTTAGAATTTGCTAAAAGTATCGGCGTTAGAGGAACTCCAACATTAATATTTCCACATGGAGTAGCAATATCTGGTGCAATTCCAGCACAGGTAATAGAAAAACTGATAGATGTACTCAAATAAATCTCAAAGGGGGCAAAAGCCCCTTTTATCCATAAAAAACCTTTCAGTCAGTTTTAATACAGAAGAAAACCAAATAAAAGCTTTAAAAGGTATATCTCTGGATGTTTATAAAGGAGAAATTGTTTGTCTGGTTGGTGAATCTGGCAGCGGAAAAAGTGTAACTTGTTTTTCTATTTTGAAGTTGCTTCCTATTTTTGCCAAAGTTTCAGGAAAGATATCATTCAACGATGAAAACATAAATATCGACAATATTTTATCTTTAAAAGAAAAAGAGATGAGAGTTATAAGAGGAAATAGAATATCGATGGTTTTTCAAGAACCTTCTGCCGTTTTAAACCCACTTTTAACAATAGGTCAGCAGATTGTTGAAACCATATTAGCCCACAAAAATATTAGTTTAAAACAGGCATATGATACAGCTATAAGTATAATGAAAAAAGCTCAGATACCTCAGCCAGAGAGGAGATTTAATCAGTATCCTCATCATTTATCTGGAGGATTAAAACAAAGGGTAGCTATTGCAATTGCACTGGTAAACAGTCCTTCGTTACTTTTAGCTGACGAGCCAACTACAGCTTTAGATGTTACAGTCTCTGCTCGAATTCTTGGTCTTTTTAAGACTATAAAAAATGAAGGAAAGTCAATCCTTCTCATAACTCATGACCTTGGAGTTGTTGCAGAAGTTGCAGATTGGGTTTATGTGATAAAAGACGGCGAAATAGTTGAAAATAACAATGTTTACCAGATTTTTAATAATCCACAGCATCCATATACACAAAAACTTCTGAAATCACGCCCTTTATTTATCTGACAAAATTTGTCAGTATTTTTGACGAAAATTGTCAATTTTTCATGTGATTGTTCCATTAATACTGAACAACTTTTGGCACGTTTTTTGCTTTTAAAAATTTAAAAGAAAACTTTATTAGGAGGTCAGTGTTATGAAACACCAAGAATTAGAAAGAAAACAGGAGCTTAAAAAGAAAGCTCAAAGAGGTTTTACACTAATTGAACTACTTGTAGTTATTGCAATAATTGCTATTTTAGCAGCTATTGCAATTCCGCAGTTCACAAAGTATAGAAAAAATGCAGAAAGAGCAGCTGTTGAAAGTGCTGTAAGAAATTGTATTACAGAAATTGAAGCAAAATTTGCTGAAAATCCTAACTATACATTAAATGGTACACCAACAGAATGTACCAATATTGCAAATAAAGATCCATCAGTAAGCAGCATAACTGTTACTGGAAATTCAACAAATTATACAGTATCAGCCACTGGAGCTAAATTTGGTGTAACTTGTAATGGTGGTGCTGGAACAAGCATAACTTGTAAATAATGTTTTTAACAAAATATCTTAAGCCCCTCTTTCTACTGGGAGGGGTTTTTATTTTTAGTTTATTAATAAAAATAAAGGATATAAAAAATCTTCTGAATAACGGTGACAATGTACTTACCTGTTTTGACTGTTTTTTATACGGAAGGCTTTCTAAAGAACTTTATAGTAATATCTATAGTAGCATTGATTATCTTCGGAATGTACCAGACTTTGTAGTTAATTGGAACCCTCCGCCCTTAGTTAGTTTACTTCCTGTTATCTTGGCAAAATTAACTCACATAAAATTAGAAATGTTTTTTGTCTTTCTTCCACCTATACTTTCTATTTTGTTCATAATTCCACTTTACTTTTGGTTAAGAAACTTTGCTCCAATTCATGTATTTTTAGGAGGTGCAATACTAGGTATTTTTAATCTTATATATTTTAATAGAACAATGCCTGGAAGATTAGATACAGATAGTTTAATACTGTTTTTTGTATTTCTAACTATAATATTTCTTACCAAAGCTGTATATGATAATAAGCGTTCATATATATGGATAATAATAGCAAGTTTATCTTATCACCTTTTTATGTGGTGGTACTCAAAACCTATATTCTCTTTCTTTTTCCTTTTATCCTTAATTTTAGGGTTACTATACGTAAAAGCTTCTAAAAAAGAACTAATATTTAAAAGTATTTTATTCATTTTACTAACAAGCCCGCTGTATATGATAACGGCTTTATTAGAACAAATTAAAGGTTATACAAAAATTTATATATTAAAGGAAAATTTACAAATTATCCCTTATTCCTTAGGCTCTTATATAACCGAACTTAAGCCTGTTGACTTTGACAGTTTAGTGATGTTTACTACAGATAATACCCTATCCTTAATAGTATCATTTATAGGACTTTTCATATTTTTGTACTTTTACAGGAAATATACAGTTTTGATTTTACCTATTTTAATAATAGGATTAACCTCCTTTTTTGCAGGTAACAGATTTATTATATATTTAGCACCATTTTTAGGAATTGGTTTAGGATATATGATATACTTAATTTTTTCTTATGCCTGGTATAGATTTAAAGCATATAAAAAAATTCTATATTTAATATCTATAGTTATAGTAATTTTATATTCATTTCCAGCACAACGATTATATGCTAGCGTTAGCCCAATTATAAAACCAGATGTGTGGAATAGTTTGAAAGAGGTAAAAAACAAACTTGAAGAAAATTCTTATGTATGGTCATGGTGGGATTATGGCAATATTGTAAGTTATACCACTAGAGCTGGAACCTTTACTAGTAATGCTGATTTTAATCCTATTAAGATTTACTTTTTTGCTCACTCAATGATGATTTATGATGAAGACAAAACGCGAAATTTAATAGCATTTGTAACAAATAATTATTATAGAGATTATGGTAAGAATATTAAATCTCTCAAAGATACATTAGAACTTACACATAAAGCTTATACTTACAGCAAACCTCTAACAAAACCAGTTTACATAGTCCTATTCCCAGGAATAATTTCTAAAAGAGTTATACACAACTTAGGAGTATTTGGTACCAATATACATGACTCCAATGTTCCATCTGTTTCTGTATTTACGAATTGTGAAGACAAGATAGAATATTATGATTGTGGAATTTTCAAAATACAAAAAGGGACAGAAAAAATAGAATGGTCAAGGTATTCTATTAAGAAAAACCCTCCTTATAAGGAAGTAATTTATGTTAGAAGAACAGGTTTAATAAGATATAAAAGAGTTATATATAAAAATCCAAAGTACAAATATGATAGAATATTAGAAATAATAGAATCATCCAATGGAATGTACATACTAATAGGAAATGAAAAAATAAAACCATCCATCTTAAACAGAATGTTCGTATTTGCAGATAATTTTAAAAATTTCAAACTTATTTATGATAATTTTCCTTATCTTGTAGTTTACAAAGTAGCACAATAAAATTTACTTACACTCAGGACATATTCCATATACTTCTACACAGTGTCCAGTAATATCAAAACCATGAACCTCTTTTAATTCTTCCTTAAACTTATCAAAAGGACAGTTGTCTATTATCACTATCTTTCCACATTTTTCACAGATGAGATAGTTCTTTTTATCTGGAAGGGCATACCTTGCTTTGTCTTCATTCATCATATAAGACTTAATTACAAGTCCCTCTTTAGTAAGCATTTCCAGATTTCTGTATATTGTGGATAAACTAATATCCATATTTTTTTCTTTTAGTTTTAAATATATATCTTCTGCATGAATGGGAATTTCAGCATTCTCCAATACATCTAAAATAGCTTTTCTTTGTTTTGTTAACCTGTACTTTTGTGGAAATTTTACCTTATTCATAACCTCACCTAATATGAACTTTTAAGAATAATAAATATTACCTTAAATTTTAATTTTTGCAAATGATTTGCATTTGAAATTTTTATATGTGAAAATAATGCCTTGAAAATTTCATTTAGGAGGAAATATATGGCAATTAAAACAACTGCTTTTGGTTATCCTAAAATAGGACCAAATAGAGAACTAAAAAAAGCCATTGAGAGTTATTGGAAAGGTGAGATTTCTAAAGAAGAAATGCTAAAAAGAGCAGAGCAGGTCAATGAAGAAAGACTAAAGAAAGTTATAAATGCAAAATTAGATTACATACCGTCCAATGATTTTTCTTTATATGATTTTGTGCTTGATATTACAACGATGATAGGTGAAATACCACCAAGATTTAAAAATATAGAAGATAGTCTTGACCTTTACTTTGCTATGGCAAGAGGAACAAAGGATGCAATAGCTTGCGAGATGACAAAGTGGTTTGACACTAATTACCACTATATAGTTCCTGAAATAACAGGTGGATTTAAATTAGTTAAAAATAGACCTCTTGAGTCTTATAAATGGGCAAAAGAGAAGTTTGGAGTAGAAACAAAACCAGTTCTGGTTGGAGCTTTCACATATCTATCTTTATCTAAAGTTTATGAAAAACAAGAAGGTTCCCTCTTAATGAAGATGGTAAAAGCACCAGAAAGTGAAAAGTTTAGACCTCTTCTTTTAGAGCTTGCTTCTGTTTACAACCAGATGTTAAGAGAATTACAGGAAGCAGGAGTGAAAGCTGTTCAATTTGATGAACCAGCTTTAGTTCTGGACAATCCTGAAGAGAAAATAAATGACCTTATAGATGCATACAATATAATAATGGACGGTATTACTGATATTGAAGTATTTGTACACACTTACTATGAGAGTTTAGATCATTTTGAAAAAATAACAAGAGAACTACCAGTTTCAGGTATTGGACTTGATTTTGTAGTAAATAATGAGAACTTAGAAAACATAAAAAGCTATGGTTTTCCAAAAGATAAAAAACTTCAGGCTGGTGTGATATCTGGCAGAGATCCGTGGAAAAGTGACTACGTAGAAGTTTTAAAGCTAATAGATGAAATAAAAGAACATGTAGATGAAGATAGAATAGTAATTTCAAATGCTGCACCACTGTTTCATCTTCCAGTATCTTTAGAGCCTGAAAAAGGACATTTAGACGAAAGATTAATTAATCTTCTATCATTTGCAGATGAAAGACTTAAAGAGATTAAACTTTTAAAAGAGATAATAAATGAAGGAAAACCAATTCCATCACAGTCTTTACAGCAATTAAGAGATGAGTTTAAAAAAGAGGAAGTTAGAAAAGCTGTAGAAGATATAGATAAACAAGAAATAAAAAGACCTCATGAATTTAAAGAAAGGTATAAAAAGCAAATTGAACTTTTAGGACTACCAAGATTTCCAACTACTACTATTGGAAGTTTTCCTCAAACTAAAGAAGTTCGTCAGATGAGAGCTAAATTCAGAAGAGGCGAAATTTCTGCTCAGGAATACGAAGAATTTATAAAAAAACAGATAGAATATGCAATAAAAGTCCAGGAAGAACTTGAACTGGATGTTCTGGTTCACGGGGAATTTGAAAGAACAGACATGGTTGAGTTCTTCGGTGAAAAAATGGACGGCTTTGCATTTACAAAAAACGGCTGGGTTCAATCTTACGGAACAAGATGTGTAAGACCTCCAATAATTTACGGAGATGTTTCAAGACCTGCTCCTATGACGTTAAAGGAAATACTCTATGCTCAAAGTCTTACAAAAAAACCAGTAAAAGGAATGTTAACAGGGCCTGTAACAATTTTAAATTGGTCTTTTTATAGAAAAGATATTCCAAAAAAAGAGATTGCTTACCAAATTGCCCTTGCACTTAGAGATGAAGTTTTAGACCTTGAAAAAGAAGGTATAAAGGTGATTCAGATAGATGAACCTGCATTCAGAGAAGGTCTTCCTCTCAAAAAGAGAAAACAAGAAGAGTACTTAAACTGGGCAGTAAAAGCATTTAGATTAACTAATAACACTGTAAAAGAAACAACTCAGATACACACTCATATGTGCTATTCAGAGTTTAACGAAATAATTGAATGGATTTACGCAATGGATGCAGATGTTATCTCTATTGAAGCATCTCGTTCTAAAGGAGAGATAATAGAAGCTTTTGAGAAATTTAAATACGACCACGGTATAGGTGTAGGGGTATACGACATTCATTCTCCAAGAATTCCATCTGTTGAAGAAATGCTTGAAATAGCAGAAAGAACAGTTCAGGTTATAGATAAAAATCTGATATGGATAAATCCTGATTGTGGATTAAAAACAAGAGG
>CAZEYS010000016.1:0-27038 GCA_964516095.1 uncultured Aquificales bacterium | reverse complement strand
TTAACCCTCAAGTGATTTCAAATCACCCGCCTTCGTCCGCTCGGCCACCCCTCCTAACAAGAGGAGTTATATTATAATATACCTGTATAAGAATTTGCAAGAGGGAGATAATCTTGGAAGAATTTGTAGAAAGTATCTTTATAGAAAGTGCTCGATTAAAAGAAGATTTTGTATATGAATATTCTGAAGATATAGTAAACTTGGGAATTTTAATAGCTAAAAGATTAAAAATGGGATATAAACTACTTATTTGTGGAAATGGTGGGAGTGCTGCAGATAGCCAGCACTTTGCGGCTGAAATTGTAGGTCGATTTGAAAAAGAGAGAAAAGGATATGCTGCAATAGCTTTAACTACTGATACATCTGCAATAACAGCAATTGGTAATGATTATGGATTTGAAAATATATTTTCCAGACAGGTAGAAGCTTTAGGTACGAAAGGTGATATACTTATAGGGATTTCTACTAGTGGTAATTCTATAAATGTTATAAGAGCTATTGAAAAAGCCAAAGAACTTAAGTTATTTACAGTAGGTTTTTTAGGAAGGGATGGTGGTAAGTTAAAAGATATAGTTGATAAGGCATTTATAGTAAGAAGTGAAAACACTGCTCGTATACAAGAAGTACACCTAACTTTAGAACATGCTTTATGTAAGATTATAGATATGTATCTAACAGGTGAAGTTAGCGAGTCATATTAGATAATTTTGCTATTTTATCTTTTAACCATTCTTTATATTTCCCATTTTTATCCTTTTTTAAAGCTAATTTATAGTATTGTAAGGCTTTATCATAGATATTAATCTTTTCATAGAGTTTAGCGGTTTTTATTATATCTTCTAAATTTCCTTTACCTGATAGAATTTCATAGATTTCTATAGCAGAATAAATATTGCCACTTTCTTCGTACATTTTTGCCAGTTGTCTTAGTAGCTTTGAATTATCTCCAACTTTGTAATATGCTTCTTCCAAAGTCAAAAGAGCTTTTTTGGGATTATTTAATTTTTCGTATATTTTAGCCAGTAATATATAAGCATCTACATAGTTTGGGTTATTCTTTAGTATTTTTTTGGAATATCGAGTTGCACCTCTATAGGCCTCTAATTTATAGTTTAAATATGCTATTTTATAAAGAATATCTTCGTCAGGGTTGAATTTATAAGCTCTGTGATAGAAAGCTAAAGCACTTTTTAGATCGCCTCTACGTTCTGCTTTTTTTGCCTTTTTATAATAGTAATTAAAATCTTTTTTGGATTTAACAGAGGTTCCCGACAACTTTTTATTTTTATCATTATTTTCTTTGGGATTTTGAATAAATGAAAGCTGTTTTATATTACTTTCTATAATGTCTTTTTTTATCTTTTCTATGTCTTTTTTATTTAGGTCATTTATTTGCTGATAATTTAAATTCTTTTTGTCTATTTTAACGGGAGTACTAATTTTCTTTTCAGGGTTTTGTTGGAAGGTTTTTTTTACGATTTTTTGTGTTTTTATGTTTTGATTATCACCTGTGTGTGTACTAAAATAAAGGAAAAAAGATATGTTCAAGATGGTAATTATAACTAATATATATAATAAGTATTTTAATTTACTTTTCCGGCTAACCCTTGCTAATGGATGAATTTCTTTTTGTGCCAACTTTTTACTCAAAATTTAGTATTTAATCTTATACTAAATCCATTATAACAAAACAACCCCCCTTAAGATAGGGGGATAGTCTTTTCACTAAAAAAGTTCTTCCAGAAAATTAGAATATAAACTGTAATCCAAGTCCTATGTATCCGGCTTTAACTTTTCCTGTGACAGGTGGTGTTACATTTGTATTGCTATAGTTTTTCACTTCTCCGTAAGCATAATGAAGACTGACTTTCAATTTCTGTTTGTTAATGTACCAATTAATACCTATGTCATATCTAGTATTTTCTTTTTTCCCATATATAGAATTTCCATTACTGTCAGGTTTGAATTTTTCATAAGAAACTACAGGTTCAATAAACTGTTTACCAATTTTTATAAGATATCCTGCTCTGACTTCCCATACTTTATCTGTGTAAGAACCTAAGTTATTGGCCCAGTCCCTTTTCAGTACATCATATTCTGCAACAAAATCAACTGGGCCATAGTTTGCAAGAATATCAACCCCATAGAGTTCATTTTTATCAAATTTTTTATTTTTTGCTCTATCTATACCCTCTCCTTGATGAGCATAGTTAAGACTTAGTGTTACCCCTTTTCTTTTACCAAAATACGTTTGCTTATAACCAAGCTTGTATTTTTTCATTTCTGGATCTCCTAAAGAAACAGCAACTCTTGCAGCTACTAAAGGAGACCAATTACTTTTATCAGTATAGTTCTGATCATCACCTATAGATAGGTTGTAATTTAAGGACCAGTATTTTTTCAATAAGAGACCACCCATAGTTAAGTTAAAAATTCTACCATTTGTAGAAGCATTTCCTTTTCCTGTAATAGGTTTACCTATTATATGTCTTCTAACATACGAGTTTGGAAGACCTTTTTCAAGGGTTATTACTGAAAATCCAGATGTTATGTTTTCTCTACCAACTTGAGGTCTAAAATAGCCTATGGAAAAGTTTATTAACTCTGGGTATGCTTTCCATAAAAAGTATGCATCTTGGACTTCTATTTTTGAGTATCTGGATTCATCTATTTTGATAGAACCTCTGGCTCCATCATTTGGATTTAAATCATCCCTACCAAAGTTATCATATGCAAATGCAATTTTAAAATTTAAGCTCTTTTTTATACTACCTTTAAATCCAAATCTACCCCTTCTTATATAGATATCAGCTTTATTATCTTTTAAGTTTTTCTCTCCAGGAATATCATATTTAAGACCATAAATTGTCCATAGTTGTACCATCTGGAAAAATGTTAATTTTTTTTCATCTCCAAAATAGAATGTTGGTTCTGCTTTTACAAAATCTGTATTAAGTATTGAGCATGTAGTAGCTATCAGTAGAAATGAACCAAAACTTTTTCTCATTCTCGCTTTCTCCTTCCATAATTTACTTAATTCTAATTTTATCTAAACTTGCTGTTTTGAGATGATTGTTTATAATTTTAATACTAAAATAAAATTTTTTATAATTTTTGAAGGATTGATTATGAAACAAGTTGGATACTGTATTGGGACTACCCGCCCAAACAGGGTAAATTTTATAACAGAAAAACCTCTTAAATTAGGCCAGTTTGTAATTTTATCTTATAATGAAGATGGGACTGAACACAAACTACTTGGAATGATACAAAAAATAGAACGTGAAAATCCATTTTTAAATGGAGTAAATAGCTTATCTCAAGTTGAAGGGCTTCAAAAATTTTCTATACCTGAAACCTCCATTAAAGGAGAGATAAATATTTTAGGTGAAATTGTAGAAACTGATGATGAAGTATTCCTTAAAATACCAAGAACTCCTCCATTTCCAGCATCTACTATATATGAAGCAGACCCTAAATTACTTGAAAAAATATTTGGTGCTAAAAAAGAAAGTTATGTTCGTATAGGAACTTTACTATCTGAGGATAATGAGGTACCTGTATATGTAGATATAGAACAAATTGTTTTGAGACATTTAGCAATACTTGCTGTAACTGGTGCTGGGAAATCTAATACTGTATCGGTTTTATTAAAAAATATACTCAGTAAAAATGGTACAAGTGTAGTATTTGACTTTCATGGTGAATATGCAAAAACAAATCTGACACGCAATGGAAAACCAGCTGTAAATCATATAAAGCCTTTCATAAATCCTGTACATCTTAGAGCAAAAGAATTTGCTTCTTTAATCGGTATTAAACAATCTGCACATGTCCAGTATCGATATTTTAGATTAGCCCTTGAAAATCTTTTCGAAAGACTAAAAGAGGAAAAAGGAGAAAACTGGGAAAGTTATATAACAACAGAAGACTTTTTGAACAGATTAAAAGAAGAAATAGAGAACCTTGCTTCAGAAGATTATGACGGTAAGAAAAAGATAAAAGGCAAAATTAGAGATGATTCTTTATACGAAGTTTTAAATAAACTTGAAGATGCTTATCTTGAACTTGGGCACATAATCAAGTTAGGTGTTCCACCACTTATAGAACAAATTAAAGCAGGTTACGTCAATGTTTTTGATTTCTCAGAACTTGATGAAGATGTTGCAGATTCGATAGCATCCAACTTGCTAAGATGGAGCTTAGAGGAAAGAAAAAAAGCTGTTAGAGCAAATGATTCTAAACTTCCATTTCCTATACTAACTGTTATAGAAGAAGCCCATATACTTGCCGGAGAAAAAGTAAATACCCAATCTAAATACTGGATAGCCAGAATAGCAAGGGAAGGAAGGAAGTTCGGTCTTGGTATTGCTGTTGTTACACAAAGACCTAAAGGTTTAGACAAGGAAATACTTTCACAGATGAACAATATGATTATTTTAAAGCTTGTAGAACCGGAAGACCAAAAACATGTACAAAGGGCAAGTGAGTCTCTATCCTCAGAACTTATGGAATATTTACCAGCTCTTAATCCAGGTGAAGCAATTCTCCTTGGGAATATGACAAAAATACCTTTACTGGTAAAAATAGATAAAGCTACTGAAAAGATAGAAGGAAATGATATAAACGTAGTAAAAGAATGGTCTAAAACACCTGTTGAGGATGAAAAATCACGAGATATATTAGATGAACTGGAGTACTTATAATGAGATTTAAAAATAGAGAAGAAGCTGGTATTCTTTTAGGTCAATACATAAAAGATGAACTTTCAGAAGAAGAAAAAAAAGATGCAATTATCCTCGCAATTCCAAGAGGAGGTGTACCTGTAGCTTACTACATATCTAAAGAAACAGGAATTCCTTTTTATATAGTAATTACTAAAAAAATTACAAATCCAGCTGAACCTGAAGCAGCTCTTGGAGCTGTAGCTTTAGATGGAAGTTATATTCTGTCAGAGTACGCAAAAAAATTGTACTCACCAGAACTTTTAGAGAATTTCGCACAGCAGGCATATGAGGAAGCTCAAGAAAGGGCTAAAAAATATGGTTTTAGAGAAATAGATTTAACTGATAAAACAGTGCTTATTGTTGATGATGGTGTAGCTACAGGATATACTGCCATAGCTGCAAGTTTGTACGCAAAAAATAAAGGAGCTAAAAAAGTAATACTGGCAGTACCTGTCTGTCCTCTAGATTCACTGCCCAGACTTGCAAAATACTTTGACAAAGTTATTTGCCTGTACAAAGCAGATGTGCCATTTTTTGCAGTTGGAGCCTTTTATAAAGACTTTCATCAAGTAGAAGATAGAGAATTTTTTAACTATATAGCAAAGGCTTTAGAGGAAGACTTGCTGGCAGTAAATCCTTAATTCAGGAGGTATGTTTTTTGGGATTAAAAGACTTTTTAAACAAATTAAAAGTTAAAAAGAAGCTTAATATAGAAGAAGGTGAATGGATTAGCTGTGAAAAATGTAAAAATCTCTTGCACAGTAAAGATTTAATGAAAAACTTTAAAATATGTCCTCATTGTGGTCATACCTTTAGAATGTCTGCAAAAGAAAGAGTAGATCTTTTACTTAATGAAGTTAAATCTTATGATCTGTTTCCAAATATAAAACCAGTAGACCCTTTAAAATTTAAAGATACAAAAAAGTATAAGGACAGATTAAAAGAAGCTCAAGACAAGACAGGATTAGATGACGCTATTATAATAGCAAACGGATTGATATATGATAGAGAAGTGGTTATAGCTGCCATGGATTTTAACTTTATGGGTGGAAGTATGGGAAGTGTTGTAGGAGCAAAGTTTGTTAGAGGCGCTGAGTTTGCCATTGAGAAAAAAATTCCATTTATTGCTGTAACTGCCTCAGGTGGTGCCCGTATGCAAGAAGGAATACTGTCTTTAATGCAAATGGCGAAAACCTCAATTGCAGTTAACCGGCTAAACAAAGCTGGTATTCTTTATATTTCAATTCTTACTGACCCTACTATGGGTGGTGTATCTGCAAGTTTTGCATTTTTAGGAGACATAATAATCGCTGAACCCCAAAGCTTAATAGGTTTTGCTGGTCCAAGAGTCATAAAGGAAACTATAAAACAGGAACTACCAGAAGGTTTTCAGACAGCTGAGTTTTTACTTGAGAAAGGACAGATAGATATGGTTGTCCCAAGACAAAACCTTAAAAAGACAGTTTATACTTTAATAAAACAAACACAGGGTTAAGTCAGGATAGGAAGGCTCTATCTATTCTGAACCCCCTTTTTATAAAATTTAAAAGTATCCTTCTGTCCAGTAAAATACTGGGTCTTTTTTTGACGGCATTAAACATCATCTTGTATCCAGTTTTAAAGTCTCCAAACTTAAAGGCAACATCTGCCACATGCATAATAAAATAGGGTAAATACATTGGTGGTATTTTATCTTTATAAAAGTCGTAAAGTTTCAGAGTATATTCATAAAAATGATGAGTTTTGCTCATTCTTGTTTTAGAGTTATGCTCTCTTATTAACACAGAGTTTGTGTCAGATATTCTTATTTTTTGATTTTTAAGTCTTGCCCTTATAAAAAGTTCTATATCTTCCCTGAATTTAAATTCTGGATTGTAAAATAAAAAGCTACTTTTATTAAACGCAGTTGCAGATGGAAAACCGATTTTTGAGGAAAAAATGATTTTATCTATATCTCTTTCTATTTTACTTTTAGATACCCTTTTTATATTCCCTTTTTCATCTATAAATATTCTTGGTCTTGCAAATACTATATCGGCATTCTCCTTTTGTAAGATATCTAAATTTCTTTCTATATGATAGTTTTTCCATAGGTCATCAGCATCTAAAAAGAAAAGATATTTACCTTTTGCTTTCTTAGCTCCTATGTTTCCGGATATATTTCTTCCTTTGTTTTTATTATTTTTTAAATAATGAATTTTTCCTATCTCTATTAACTTTTTAAAATTATCAAAAATTACCTTTTCCGTATTGTCGGTAGAAGCATCATTTACAATAATTATTTCAAAATCTTTAAAAGTCTGATTTAGGACACTATTTACGGCATCTTTTATATATTTCTCACCATTGTAAACAGGTATTACAACGCTAACTTCTGGTATTTTTATCTTTTTCATTAAGCTCCCATAAAAATAGATATTTTAAAAATGTAGAAAAAAAATAGCTCATAGCAACAGATAATCCTCTAATTCCATCTAAAAAGCCCAGTTTAAAAAAATACTGTTTAAAAAAAGCCCAAGAAGGATTTAGTATTAAATTATAGTAGTGGAACTTTTTTCCTTTTTTATACATTTCTTCTGCAGAAATTTTTGCATATTTTAAAGATTTTTCATAATGGTCTTTTAAATCTTTGTAAGTATAATGGTACAAGTATCCCTTTAGTTTTGCAGTTTTTCCATCTATCTTTAGATATTCGTGTATATTTCCACCTTCCCATCTTGGATTGGAGGATTTTTTCACCAGCCTTAAAACATAATCTGGCTGCCATGTATGTTCTAAAAATTTTCCTGCGTAGTAAGTTTTTCTATTTAGGAAATAGCCATCAGCTTTAGGATTTTCAATTACATCTATGATTTCTTCCTTAAGTTCCTTTGAAACAACCTCATCAGCATCTAAAAATAAAATCCAGTCTTTACTGCACTTTTTTAATGCTGAGTTTTTTTGGTCTCTAAATCCTTTCCAATCTTCTATGAAAACTTTAGCTCCATATTTTTTTGCTATTTCTACTGTCTTATCTGTTGAGTAGCTATCTACAACTATTATTTCTGACGCGATATCCTTTATAGCTCCTAATGTAGTTGGAAGGTTTTTTTCTTCATTATAAGTTATTAAAGCAACTGATAAAGGTAAAGGCGTTTTCATTTACTTCTTCTTAATATATTTTTAATTTTATCTATAATTATAGCTTAGAAGTTGTGTAAATATGAATTTAAAAATACAAAAAGAGCTAATTAGAAAAATATTTCATATAGTCTCATACTTTTTTTAATTTTACCGCTAAATTTTTTTGGCAAATATTCTATTGCTATTTTAATGACCTTAATGTTAACAGTTTTATATCCTGTTTCAAAGTATAGAGTTAAAAATAAGCTTACCTTTCTTTTCTGGAGAATTTTAGAGTTTGTAGAAAGAGAAGAGAACTTAAAAACTCTGCCAGCAAGACAGGCATTTTCTCTCAGTTTAGGATTGATTATTACCAGCTTACTCTTTGATGAAAAAATTGTAGAAATTGCCATTATTTCAACTGCTATATATGATGGATTTGCAACTATTGGAGGGAAATTATTTGGGAAAACAAAACTAATAAATAATAAAACGTTAGAAGGAAGTATTATCGGAATTATTGCCAATACTTTAGCTCTGATGTTTATAGTAGACTTTTATACTGCTTTACTTATATCTATTTTCGTGTCGTTTATTGAGCTTTTTTCCACTTCCAAAAATATTTTGGACGATGATAACTTTTTAATTCCTGTCTGTGTTGGAATTTTTTGTTTTATATTGAAAAAATTAGGGGCTTTTTAGCCCCTTTAACATTAGTGAACCTTTCTTACAAGTTTCCAGAATTTTAATCCAAGAACTATAGCTCTTAAAAATTGATAGATATAACTTTTCATCCTCTTTCTATCTTTTTCAGAAAATCTAAATGTTCCTTTTTTGGGAGCCTTCTTATGGTGTTTCATTCCCTATCTCCTTAAGGTATTAGTTTCCAGAAAGGCTTTGCTTGAAGCTTATACATAAAAGCATAATGCAGAGCAAGTTTAAACCATGCTCCTGCCATTCCAATCTCAGCGGTACAGTTATCTAAATCTCTTCCATATTCAGGGTACTTAGAATAATCTCTTGCAACAGGGTAGATTGCTATAGTTGCTGCTTCTCCTCCAAATATACTTTTCTTCATTGAAGCTATACAAAGACCTGGTGTTTCAGCCATTGATGCTGAGTGGGTTGGTTTATTACCTTTAATCATTTCTACTATATTTAATGCTGCAGCTTTTCCTGAAAGTTCTGCAGTGTAACCTGTTCTTGGTGGCGCTGGCCCGATTAAAGTTCCATTTGGAGATTTGCCTGGTTCAGAAAGAGGACCTGGAGGTGCAAAAGCTATTCCTGCCGCAAAAATATTTTCATAAATGGGAGATTGATATGTTTTAGGCCAGTCTGGACCATCTAACTCTTCCCAAGTTTTACCATAGGTTGCATCTACTTTGACAAAGCCGGCTGGATTGCAAACTTTACTTGTAATATCATTTCCATCCTTATCAAACCACTTTATAGGCTGACCTTTAAATGGAGGAATCAACATCGCAAAATCGTATTCAATTTCTTTAAACTCTCCATCAAGATTTTCAGTGTATATTTTTTTATCGTCTACTTTATGAACATGAGACCTTATTTGATATTCTATGTTATAGTCTGCAAAGAGACCTTCAGCCATCATTTCAGATGTAAATATAAGAGAGCCTCTTTTAGCCTCTAAACCATCTATACCAAAATCTCCAAGTCTCGGCTCATTAGAAAGCCATATTAGTCTAACCTTGTCTCTTAAACCTCTATCTACTAAATCATTATGTATGTTACACAAGTATTCAAATGCAGCACCTTGACATGTTGCAGTTCCGTGACCTGTTCCTATTACTACAGTTGCTTTATCTCCTTTCTCAAGTCTTTAGACCAACTCAAGATATTTTGCTGCTGCTTCGGTAGCATGAGGAGGTGAACAGATAGACTGGGTATAACCTTTTTCAGGCCCCAGTCCTTCAGTAGCTTCAAAATTTAGGTAAGGTCCTGTAGCCATCAAGAGAAAATCATAGTTTACATCTTCTACAGAACCATCTGGTTTTTCTACTTTCACATACTTGTTATCTGGCCAAACTTCTGTAACCTTTCCATGTATAAAGTTTATTCCAAGCTTGTCATATACAGGTTTAAGGTCAAATTGGGTATTTTCCGCCTTCATCTGGTTTATGCCAACCCATACCAGCGAAGGAATATATGTAAATTTAGGAACCCTGGTGATGACAGTAATCTCGTGGTTTCCACCAATCTTTTTTAATTCATCCTGTAATATTAGGGCTCCATAATGTCCTGCAAAACCAGCTCCAACTATCACAACTTTTGCCATTTGTATCCTCCATACATTCTAGCTATCAAAGTGTTAATAAACACTAACTTAAAATTGGTATTTATGATTAACATCATATTAATGTCCATATCCACCTTCAGCTGAAACTTTTCCTTTAAATACTCTATAAACATATATAGTATATCCAATAACAATTGGTAAGAATATTAAAGTTGAAATTAGCATTATAGTTAATGTTAGGTCTGAAGAAGCAGAATTCCATATAGTTAGATTGTATTTTTCATCAATTGTAGATCTGATAAATACAGGATAAGAAGCAAGTGCTATAGTTAAAACAGTACCAATAATAGCCAATGATGAAGCGTATATTACTTTACTGTATTTTTCATCAACAACCAGCCATTTAAAGTAAAGAACAATTCCTATAATCATTATAATTGGAGCTATCCAGAATAATGGATAGTTAAAGAAGTTTAAGAATAGTTCAGGTTTTAAAGCAATAATGAAAAAGTCAGCTAAAATTAAGCTCGCAATATAACCTAAAAATCCTACGATAGCAGCTTTTTTTGCAAATTCAAATGGCTTTCCTTCCGTTTTAATTAATAAGTATGCTGCTCCATGAATTACAAACATAAATAAAGACACCAGACCCATAAATATGGCCGGAGGATTTAAAAGGGTGAAGAAGTTTCCATGGAACACACCTTTCTGGTCAATAGGGATGCCTAAAACTGCATTACCAACAGCAACACCGTATAAAAATGCTGGGACTGTGTTTCCTATCCAGTAGGCTATATCCCAGGCATTTCTCCAGGTTTTAGACTCTTTTTTATTTCTGTACTCAAAGGCAATAGCTCTTAAGATTAAAGCCCATAGTACTGTTAATATTGCCAGATAAAATGCACTGAAAGAAACAGCGTAAACTACAGGAAATGCTGCAAAGAGCATTCCGCCACCAGCTATCAACCAAACCTCATTACCATCCCATACAGGTCCAACTGCGTTCATATATGTCAGTCTTGTATTTTCGTCTTTAGTAAAGATATGTAGTATTCCAGCTCCAAGGTCAAAACCGTCTGTTAAAGAGTATCCAACCAAGAATATTCCAGCAAGTAGGAACCATATTCCGTTCAATGTTGTAAATAGTTCTACTGGCATATCTATTTAACCTCCTTATTTATTTTTGAAAAAGCTGTTGAATATTGTGGATTTGGTTCTACAGGAGGATTTGTTGTTTGTGCCTCAGGTTCACTTAATTTAGGACCTTTACCAATTGTTCTAAACATTATATAGAGGAATATTACAAACATTATTATGTATAAAGTGGTAAATATGGAGAGAGAAATTAGAACTTGATGTACAGGTACAGGAGATACACCATCTCTTGTTAACAGCATTCCGTGAACTATCCATGGCTGTCTTCCTATTTCTGCAGATAACCATCCAAGGAGATTTGCCATATAAGGAAGTGGTATTGATAAAACAAGTAGCCATAGAAATCCTTTGCTATTGAATAATGTACCTCTTTTTAGTTTCCATAAAGCTACAAGTGCGATTAATACAAAGTAAAATCCTAAATAAACCATAAGATGGAACGTTGTGAATACTAGAGGTATAGATGGTAAATCTGCATATGAGATATTATAAGCATGTGCTTTTACCTTAGCTTCCGCAAGTTTACTTGCTATTTCTTCTTTTTCTTTTTCATCCTTAGCTTGGGCTAACTTTTGTTCAAGAACAGGTATCATTTGTTGATATTCTTTTGCCTTTTGTTGGTATTCTTTTATCACATCATCTATACCTTTAACTTCTGCATTAAAATCGTGATAAGAAAGGAAGCTTAAAAGGCAAGGTATTTTAATTATCATTCTTGATTGTTTATGTTCCTGGTCTATTATTCCAAACAGGTCAAGGGAAGCACATTTTTCACTTTCAAATTTTCCTTCAACCATTGCAAGTTTTAGAGGTTGATGATGTGCTACCTCATATCCATGTAAGTCACCAAGTATAATTTGTACAGCTGAAACAATAACTGTGAATACAATAGCAACTTTTAAACCTATTTTTGCAAACTCTACATTTCTTCTCTTTATAAGATAAAATGCAAGAACTCCCATTACAAAGAAACCTGCTGTAATGAAAGCCCCATCAACTGTATGTAGAAATCTATACACGCTAGAGTGATTTATAACAGCTTCCCAGAAATTTGTTAAAACAGCTTTATAACCTTGAGGAGTTTCAACAATTTTATATCCTGCTGGTGTTTGTTGCCATGAGTTTGCAATTAATATCCATAGTGCAGATAATGTTCCGCCTATTGCAACCATCCACGCAGAAAGCGTATGGACTTTATCTGAAACCCTTCCTCTACCAAAGAGGAATATACCCATAAATGTTGATTCAAGGAAAAATGCCGTTAATCCTTCTAATGCGAGAGGTGCTCCAAATATATCTCCAACAAACTTGGAGTACTCAGACCAGTTTGTACCAAACTCAAATTCCATTGTAAGACCAGTAGCAACTCCAGCAGCAAAATTTATTGCAAAGAGTTTCATGAAAAACATAGAAAGGTCATCATAGGTCTTATTTTTAGTCTTGAGATACAGGGTTTTTAAAATAGCAATCAAAAACCCAAGACCTATAGTTAATGGAACGTAGATAAAGTGGAAAAAAGCAGTTAGTCCGAACTGCCATCTGGACAGTGTGACTACGTCGAAATCCATTTCTTACTCCTCCGTTAGTTAGTTTTTACTTACTTACTATTAAACAGTATAGATACATAATTTTTAATTTTCAAGACTTTTAAACAGGTAAAATAATTTCAAAAATCGCCCCTTCATTAGAGTGAATAGCCTTTATACTTCCACCATGTTTTTCTATAATTTCTTTAGTAATACTAAGACCAAGCCCACTACCTTTAGGCTTTTTAGAGTAATAAGGTAAAAATATTTTTTCAATGTCTTCGATAGGTATACCCTCACCACTATCTTTTATTATCAATTTAATAGTGTTTCCTAAACTTTCAACATTTATATCAACTCTTCCGCCTTCTTTCAATTTCTCGAAACTGTTTTGAATTATGTTTAAAATTGCTTGTTTTAGTAGTTTTCTATCAGCACGTATTTTTAAATTGCTGTCGACGTTTATATTTACCTTGAAATTTTCTGTGGAATAACTGTTTTTAATTTCTTCTAAGAACTCTTTTAAGTTTATCTCTTCTATGTTTAGATTTTCATTGGTTGCCAGTTGACGGAAATCATTTACTAACTTGGCCAAGTGGTCAATTTCTGTGTATATCACTTTGATGGATTTTTCGAGTATTTTAGCAAAATTTTCATTTTTGCGTTTGTACTGTCTTTCTATCCTTTCAGCTGCAAGTTTTATTGGTGTCAATGGATTTTTAATTTCATGAGCAATTCTTTTAGCAATTTCTTTCCATGCGTGGGCTTTTTCTGCCACAATAACATCCGTTATATCATCTAAAACGAACACTATGCCTTTCTTACTTATTTCTGTAGCTTTTAATATAAGAATTTTTCCATTAATCTGTATAGTTTGCTCCTTATTTATATTTTTTTCATCAAGATTTAATAGTTTTAATAGCTCTTCTTTGGATTTTTTTATCAGCTTTTCTTTTTTTATTCCTAATATATTTTCTGCTGATTTGTTTACTGTTGAAATTTTTCCTGTATTATCTATATAAATAACTCCTGTTCTGGCATTTTCTAATATTGCCTCTAAGTACTCTTTATTAAATTTTAATTCTCTGTTTCTTCTCTCAAGTTCGACGTAAAGTTTTTTTAGTTCTTTAACCATATTATTAAATTCTTCTATCAAAATTCCTATTTCATCGGAGGATTTCATTTCCACTTTTACATTTAAATTACCTGCAGCAAGCATTTTAGATGCTTCAACCAGCTTTTCTAAAGGAAGTGTCAAATTTCTAACAATGTATTGACCAAACCATATAGCTGCTCCAATAACAAACATAGAAATAGTTAGCATGATAACTATATATCCAACCCTTATAGGTTTTTTATAATGTCGGAATTCTGAGTATACTTTTGAAATTTCTTCTATCTGCTTTTTCTTTTCTAAGAAGATTTCTGGTAAAGGCTTATCTATAATTATGTAACCGTTTTTATCTCTAGTTATATATCTTATATAATTTTCATAAATCTGAAACTTTTGGTTAAAGTTTATTCCTTTTAAACTTAATGGTTTTCCATAAATTTTGTCTGGTATGTTATTTTTATCCGTATATGTTATCGCTTTAAGATTAAATATTTTTTTTACATAGTAAGGTGATATATTTTCATTTTTTAACAGTTCACCAGCCATTACGATTTTTCTTTTTTCATCTTCGAGTACTTTGTTTATTATCTGTTCTGAACTTTTTAGAGCTTTCTCTATTTTTTCACCAAACCAGAAGTTTGTAGCATCTGAAATTAGACTTATGGAAGCAGTCGAAATTATTAAAGATGGTATAAAAATCATAGATATAAGAATGATTGAGAGCTTTACTCTCAGCTTTCCTTGTTTTTCTTTACTTTCAAAGAAAAGTTTAATAAGATGTCTCAGTGATATTGCAAGAAAAGTTAAGAAAAAAACAACATCTATGTTGATTATAATTAAGAAAAGATAAGGGTTAAAAAATTGAGATGCTCTTCTGATTTCGTTGTAAATGGAAATATTACCAATTATAAATACAGTTAAAACGACAGATATAATTATTATATTACGTCTTTTTTTTCTATATTCGTCTAAAGATTGACCTAACTTTTTAACCATAAAATAAATTTATTCTTTATTCTCTATTTTTAAACCTTTCTGGAAGCTCTCTTGGAGGTTCACCAAGATACTCTACTTCTTTATCTTCATCAAGTCTTTTAGAAAAAGGTTTTTCATATACAAGTTCTTCGTATGCATGAGCCACAAGTCCAGGTACTCTTCCAATGATGAAAAAACCCTTTCCAAGTCTGTAATCAAATCCCATTTCACTCACTACACTTGCAATTGCCCCATCTACATTTAAAACAAGTTTTTTGCCTTTTACTTTCTCAATAGCTTTTTCAATTTCTAAGGCAAATTTAACGTATTTTCCATAAAATCCAATCTTTTCGGCATACTCTATTATCTTTTTTGCACGAGGATCAAACTCTTTAAAATATTTATGACCGTAACCAGCTATTCTTTTTCCTTTGTTTAAATATTCCTTGACTACCTCTTCTGGATCTTTATCAACATTTTCTTGAAGGAATTTCATTGCCCCTTCTAAAGCCCCACCGTGGGCTTCTCCGAATGCAAGAATACCAGCTCCAACACCAACATGTAGAGAGTTTCCTCCACTTATTACAGCCCTTGCTGCAATTGCAGAAGGAGGAGCTATTGAATGTTCTATTACTGAAACAAATATGGCATCAAGCATTTTCTTTTCTTTTTCTATAGGAAGTTCTCCTTTTAAAAGAAGGTAAATAGCTTCAGTAAAAGATAAATTACCAATCATATCTTCAAGAGGATAGCCACGTACGTAAGCTTTTTTATCTATATGTTGGCTTATTCTTGTTCGCCACATTTTATCACCCATTTTATTTACCCCTTAGTTTTCTTAGATTTTTGTTTTTAATTTATAATAAAATTCTATCTAATGCTACCTCGGAGAAGAAAATGCATTTTATACTTATTTTCGTTTTTATTATAGGTTTTACTTTTAGCTGTGCTCACAAAACTAAACCAATGCCTAAACACATAAATGTGACTTATATACTAACTGGTAATTATATCTTTCAGAAAAGGGAGAATGAATTTAAATGGGCTTTACGCAAGAACCTACCTGAAAATTTTAATTTACTAAACTATAGTATGACCACAAAACTCTTAAGAAAAGAGAATTTAGAACCTGCAAATATAAAACCAGTAGATTTAGAAAAAATTGCTGATATTTTTCCTCAAGCTGATTTAATTATCCTCATTAACCCTTTATATATAAAGGTAGAAGAGAGTTTTGAAGAAACAGGATTGATGAAATGTGGTTATAAGAAAGGATATGGATTGATAAAGATTACCATTTATGATAAGAACTCTAATAAAATTATGCTAAAAAATACGTTCGATAGTTATGTGCAAAAGAAAAAATGTTTAAAGGATATTTATCCTGATATGGATATTTACCCAAATTCTCAGGTAAGAAAAGAAATTATTGATAAAATATTTTCAAAAGCTTTTAAACGTTTAGTAAAAGAGAATTAAAAATGCTTTTTTATATTTTAAAACGTCTCATTCAAATGGTACCTCTTGTTATAGGGATTACGTTTTTATCATTTGTAATAATCCAACTGGCACCAGGTGATTACCTTGATAAACTAAAAATGAATCCTCAAATTTCAGAGGAGACCTTGAAACATCTAAAAGAAAGCTACGGCTTAGATAAACCAATATTAGTTCAGTATTTAAAGTGGCTTATCAACGCTTTAAGATTTGATTTAGGTTATTCATTTAGCTATCATATGCCTGTAATAGAGCTTATAAAAGAAAGAGTAGTAAATACTTTATTTTTATCTATAACATCGGCAGTTATAGCGTGGAGTCTTGCTGTACCTCTTGGTATAATTGCAGCTGTCAAACCAAATAGTTTAATAGATAAATTTGTTCAAGTATTTTCCTTTACATTTATGTCTATCCCTAACTTCTTTTTAGCATTTTTAATGCTTTTTGTTGCTGTGAAAACTGGTATACTTCCAACTGGAGGAGCAACCAGTTCAAACTACGAAAATTTGTCGTTTCTTGGTAAAATATTAGACAGATTGTGGCATGTGTCCTTACCAGCTTTAGTTATTGCATTAGGTTCTATGGCAGGACTTGTTAGGCTTGTTAGAAGTACCATGATAGAATCATTGCAATCTGAATATGTTCTTTTTGCCCGTGCAAAAGGTTTACCTGAGAAGGATATTGTACTGAGACATGCATTAAAAAATGCTTTAAATCCTTTTATCACGCTTCTTGGCTTTGAAATAGCATCCTTGTTATCAGGGGCAGCTTTAATAGAAATTATTGTAAACTGGCCAGGAATGGGTATGTTAATGTTAGATGCAGTACTATCACAGGATTTATACCTTGTTATGGGAGGTTTGTACATAGGGGCAATCATGCTTATAATTGGAAACTTAATTGCAGACATACTGCTGGCAAAACTTGACCCTCGGGTCAGGGAAAGAGAAATAGAAGGAATAAAATAAGGAGATTTATTATGGTTCCAGAAATTTTATTTGATGATTTTCAAGAAATTTTAAGATGGGAAATAGAAAAGATAAATCGGTTCCAGTGTCCTAAAGAACTATGTGTTGTGTATTTAAAACCTGAATTTAAAGAAGAATTTGAAAAGCTAAGAAAAGTCATTAAAGAAGTTCTTAGAAAAACAGATTTGTTAACTTCAGTAGAAGACAACATATTTTTAATTCTTCCAAACACAACAAAAGAAGGAGCTCAGTTTATAAGCAAAGCGATATATGATTTTTTCAATAAACAGGTAATAGAAGTTTATATAGACTTTCCTAAAGACGGAACAACTAAAGATGAACTTATTAAAAATCTTATTAAAGCCGTAGAAAATAAATATGGTATTTTATTAGAAAAATACTTTAAAAGATGAACAAGAGCATATTTTACTATCTAAAAAAAAATAAACTGGCGTATTTATCATTATATATACTTGGTGTGTTATATTTTTTAGCAGCATTTGCGGATTTCATTTCACCTTATCCTTATGATAAACAGCACAGGGATAGTCCTTATAACCCACCCACTCAGATACATTTTTTTGATGAAAAGGGAAATTTTCATTTAAGACCGTTTGTTTACAAATATGAACTTGTAGACCCTGTATTTAAAACATATAAAGTGGATAAAAGCGTAAAGTATCCAATATACTTTTTTATAGATAAAGATAAGCACTATCTTTTAGGTTTTATCCCTACAACAAAACACCTTTTTGGTGTAAAAGAGGGAAAAATATTCCTATTAGGAGCAGATAATTTAGGCAGAGATATATTTTCCCGTTTACTTTACGGTGCACGGGTATCTCTTTCTATTGGCATAGTTGGCGTGCTTATATCTTTTACAATAGGAGCTTTAGTAGGAGGAATTTCAGGTTATTTTGGAGGGAAAATAGATAACATTCTTATGAGAATATCTGAGATATTCATGTCTTTTCCAGGATTTTACTTAATGCTTGCTTTAAGGGCCATTTTCCCAATAACATTATCATCGGTTCAGGTTTATTTCTTGATAGTAATTATCCTATCTGTTATTGGATGGGCTGGACTGGCTAGAGTAATTAGAGGGATGGTTCTTTCTCTAAGAGAGCAAGAATTTGTAATTGCAGCAAAAAGTTATGGAGCCTCATCTTTAAGAATAATAGTTAAACATATACTTCCAAACACATTCTCTTATCTATTAATTGCCGCCACTTTATCTATTCCTGGGTATATTCTTGGAGAAAGTGCCCTTTCTCTGTTAGGTCTTGGTATCCAAGAACCCTATGCCAGTTGGGGAAATATGCTTTCTGCTGCAAGAAGTATATCTGCCATATCCTCTTATCCATGGATACTTTCGCCAGGTGTTGCTATATTTATAACAATACTTGCATTTAATATAATAGGCGATGCATTGAGAGATGCTTTAGACCCAAAACTCAGGAAAAACCTTTGATAAGGAGTAAAAAAATGCAGATAAGAATAAAATATAGAGGTCAAGAAAAGGTTCTGGATTTTGACAAAAGCAAAGTAAGAGTAAAAGATATTTTAGAAGCACTTGGTTTATCTTCTGATTATGCCTTTGTGGTAAAAAATGGAGAAATAGCCAGTGAAGATGAAGAAATAAACGAAAACGACCAGATAAAAGTAGTAAATGCTATATCTGGAGGTTGAAAATCACTTACAAACATCTTTATCCATAAAAATTTTAGAAACTGTAGTTCCTTTTTGACCTTGATACTTTCCTCTATATGGGAACTGAGCAGGTTCTTTCATCCTTGCAAAAACAAGCTGACATATTCTCATTTTGGGATAAATTCTGATAGGTCGCGAATTTGCATTATAAAACTCGAGGGTTATATTTCCCTCAAAACCTGCATCAACCCAGCCTGCATTCTCTATAAAAAGACCAAGTCTTCCTAACGAAGAACGACCTTCAACGAAAGCAGTCAAATCATCTGGAAGTTTAATATACTCAATAGTAGTAGCAAGGACAAACTGTTTAGGTTCTATAACAAAGCCTTCGTTATCGTCTACTACTATTTTTTCCATTTTTTCTATAAAGCTTTTGTCTTTTATATCTAAAACATCTATAGTATCAGGATAAATCATAAACTCATTTCCAAGTCTTAAATCAACTGAAGAAGGCTGTATCTGGAATTCTTCTAATGGTTCAATATAAAGTTTTTTTTCACTTAAAAGCTTCTTTATAGCCTTATCATTTAGTATCAATCTTTCCCTCTAAAAGAGATTTTTTTTAGATTTAAAACATTATAAAGCATTGTTCTTTTTTTAGAAAATTCTCTCTTATGCATAGTTTTAGCAGTAAATTGTCTCAAGAATACTTCAATAATAATTGCAACTATCAAGACAGCATAACTGGTAAAAAAGCTTGCTTTTGTTTCTCTCCACTGGTATATGTTCAGTATTATAAATACTGTGAACACCACAATAAAATTAAATAAGATTATATGCTTACTTCCACCTACAATATCAGCTAACTTGAAATGAGAAGCTATTACGAATATATAAATAACAAGAAAAGTAAAACTAATAAGAGAAGAAATACCGTCCAAATCAAAAAAGATTGCAAACAGTAAACTTAAAACAGCAGTTATATAAAGGCCTTCAGGCTCATTAAACCATACTTTTCTCTCAAATATTTTGGGAAGTTCACCTTTTTTGGCAAGAACATAAGCTACATTGGCTCCTCCATACAAAGTCGCGTTTATTGCAGATGATGTTGAAAACAATGCACCTATAGCAACTAATGTAAAACCAAATTCACCGAGAAATGGTTTTGCTGCCTCTGCAAGTGCATATTCTTTTGCTTTTATTAAACCTTCATCTCCTAAATTACCAACAGCAACAACAGCAACTGATACATACACAAATGTAACAATAATTATGCTTATGTATATAGCTTTAGGAACATTTTTCTGAGGATTTTCAATATTTTCAGAGGCATTTGTTATTAATCCAAACCCCATATATGTAAGAAATAAAACAGATGCAGCAAAAAAAGTATTTAAAATAGCTTTGTGGGATAAATCTGGAACAAGATAGTCAGGATTTATACTCCATATACCTAAAACAACAAAAGAAAGTAAAATTGAAACCTTTATTAGAACTATCCAAAACTCAGCTTTACCAACAGCCTTCGAACCAAAAAAATTAAGCACAGTAAAAAAAGAAATAACTAAAGTCTCTAAAATAACTATATTAATAGCAGACAGTTTTAAATGAAAAAGGGCTAAAAAATAACCTGCAAATGCTTTTGCAAATAAAGAAATAGAAATAACATAACTAAACCACATTAATATGCTTAAAGCACCAGTTACTGGGTTATCACCAATCCCCCTAATTATAAATTCTATAGGACCAGCGTTGGATATAAAAACAGAACCAAGTTTTGCATATGAGTATGCTACACAAAAAGAAATAAGAGCAGCTATAAAGAAAGCAATAGGTAAATTAGAACCACATATTTCAGCACCTACGCCTAAAACAGAAAATATACCAGCTCCAATCATAGAGCCTACAGCTAAAGATACGGCTTCCCATAAACCAAGTTTTTTATCCATAACCCCTCCAAAATAAAAAGGAGGCATAAAGCCTCCGGTATTTTAGTGTTTTTAATATACTACCTGATTTTTATTTTAAAGGTTTGTAACAGAACCACCAGTCAAAACATTCAATTTCACCTTCTTTAGCTTTTTTAAGTCTCTCCTCTGCTTCTTCAATACTTGAAGCTGGAGGAACAATTACTTTATCTTTGAGAACTGGGTTTTCTGGCCAGTTTGCAGGAGTTGCTACTCCATATTTGTCTGAAACCTGTAACGCTTTAACAGCTCTTATAATTTCATCAATATTTCTACCTATTTCTTGTGGATAGTATAGAATAAGTCTAATAACCCCTTTATCATCTACAATAAATACAGCTCTTACTGTGTTCGTTCCTTTTTTAGGGTGTATCATACCAAGTCTTTGGGCAACCTGTCCCATATCATCTGCAATTATTGGAAATGTGATTTCAACTCCTCTGTTTTCTTTTATCCATTCAATCCATTTGATATGAGAAAACACTTGGTCTACCGATAGTCCGATAAGTTCACAGTTTAACTTGTCAAATTCCTCTTTTTTCATTTGGAATGCCACAAACTCTGTTGTACAAACTGGAGTAAAGTCTGCTGGGTGACTAAAAAGCACAAACCACTTACCTTTATAATCTTCTGGTAATTTTTTTACTCCGTGTGTTGTTTTTACTTCAAGTTGTGGAAATTCTTCACCAATTAATGGAATTCTGTTTTCTTCCATCTTTTTGCCCTCCTTTTTAGTTTTGATTATTAATTTCATTTATAATGATATGCATAAATTTTAGAGTGACAACTCTTTAAAAAGCAAACCTTTGGTAGTATAATATTCGGGCCAAATATGATAATAATCAGTATAAGAGGAATAAATTAATATTGGACACACAAATAGAAGAACTTAAAGAAATTTTTAACCAGTTTTACTATAAACTTCTATCAGACCCCTATTATGCCAATTTTTTTAACACCTATTCTCAGGTAGACACACTTATCGAAAAAAAACAGATATTTTTCATATTAGATGTAGTATCTTTACTTTCAGATGGTAATGAAACGGAAGCTTATAAAAAAATGCTATCAGTTGCGTCTTTACATAAAAGATTAAACATATCTTCATATTTCATGTTTAAAGGTATAGAAATACTTCAAGATTTAATGGAAGATGCAATAGAATTAAAACATTTAAGTTTGGATAGTAAAATGGTAAAAAAGTATTTTCATTTAATGAAAAAAAGTACCGCAGAAGTTTATATTAAATCCCTAATTGATGATGCACTTGTTCTGCTAAAAGTAAACAATAAATGGCAGAAACATCAAAAGGAAAACTTAGAAAAAATAAAAGAGTTCGTAGAAAGAGAAAATATAGATAACTCATTCAGGTCTTTTATTAAATGTCCTTTAGAAGAGTACATAGAATCTATTGAATTTAAGGTGAAAACTGCTTTAAATAAGAAAGACAGGTATAAATTTCAACTTTATCACAATCAGTTTCATAGACTTTTAAAAGAATTTGCGGAACTTTTTGAAAAACAGCAGTACCTTGAAAGTACACTCATAGTAGAAGACATAGTAAACATTGCTCTTATTTTAAATACTCTAATAGAGGACATAGAACTAAGATGGGAACTTAAAAAGGAAGAATCTTATTCTAACTATCTAATGGAAACTGCACGAAAATTCAGTATAAAAGTAATACCTCCTCAGTTTGGAAAAAATTTAGACAAAAAAATAGTATATGAAGTTTATAAATTTTTACAGAGTCTATACGAAGGCAATAAAAATATATTTATATTTATCCATAATAACACCATAAATATAATTTGCGAAGATATAGAGTTTGATTTTGAGCTTCTTACAAAAAAACTAAAAACCTTCTGTAAGGAAAAATGTATTATTGAAGAATCAATAATGAAAATAGCCTCTTTAGATGTAAGTCTGTATCACAAGCAAAAGCTAAATGAAAAACTTATCGTAGAAATCACTAAAATTATTGAAAAGAAAATAAAGCAGATGAAAAGTAAAGAAATAATTCTTATTCATGATTTTACACCAGAAATTGAGCAAATAATAAAGGAAGCAAAAGAAAACCTTGAAATTAAAGATATAATAAAAGAAGCTGTTAAGAAAAAAGATGTATCTATTTTTGTACAGGAAATTGTTAATCTTCAAAATTTAGAAATAATAGCTGGAGAAATTTTAGCCAGAATATTTAAAGAAGATAAACCAATTCCAGCTTACAGATTTATAGAAATAATCAGAGAAGAAAATTTAGAAACAGAATTTGATATAGCAGTTTTAAAAAGCGTTGAGAAAAATATGCATCTGCTTTCCTACAATAAAATTTTTATAAATATCTTTCCAAATTCCTTGGAAGTTGTAGATATGGTAGAACAGCTAAACAGGCTTTTAGAAAAAGCAAAAAGCCTAAATAAATTAATTATATTAGAAATTACTGAATACAACTTGATAGATTACTCTACAATTACAGAGATATTACGTAAAAAGAATGTAGAAATCGCCTTTGATGATTTTGGTATCGGATACACAAACTTTGAACTTGTTGGAACCCTTGCCAGCCATTCAAAAGCAAATACTCTAAAAATTGACGGCAGTTTAGTAAAGAATATAGACAATCCTGTATATAAAAGTATATTAAAGGCAATAGCAACTTTTGCCTCTGAAAGTAAACTAAATGTGATTTTTGAATTTATTGAAAATGAGGAAGTTTTAGAGAAAGTTAAGAAGTTAGTTGAAGGATTAAAACTAAATGTTTGTGGACAGGGATGGTATTTTAGTAAACCTCATCCCGTTAATAGCAATTAATTACTCTTCTAAAGAGAGCCTTTTTTCTCTACTTTCCGAAAGCATATCTATAAGACCTTTTTCATCTTCTTTTTCTATTAAACTTTTTAACTTTTCCATAGATTTCATAAATTCGTCAAGTGTATGCAGTACGGATTTTTTATTTTCTATAAATATATCTTTCCATATGGTCGGCGAACTGGCAGCAATTCTTGTGAAATCTTTAAATCCTCCACCTGGGTATAAAAATAAATCTACGCCTGCTTCATTGGATAAGCTTATTAACGAATCCACCAGAGCAAAGGCAACAGCATGCGGAAGATGTGATACACTTGCAAAAATAAAATCATGCAAATAAGGATCCATTATCTCTACTTTAGCTCCTATATCGTTCCAGAAGGCCTCTACTCTTTTAGATTCTTCACTTTCCTCATTAATGGTTATTATTACTTTTTTGTTATTGAATAATCCATCAACAGCATTTTCTACACCTTCCTTTTCTGTACCAGCAATAGGATGTGCTCCAATAAATTTGAAAGGTGTAAGTATACTTTCTAATTTCTTTACAATATCTCCCTTTACACTACCAACATCACTTACAATTGTCCCTGGCTTTAAAAAGGTTTTTATTTTTTTAGCTATATTTTCAAAAGTTTTTACAGGAGTGGCAAGTATAACTAAATCAATCTCTTTCCATGGGATATTTTCAAAATTTGTAAATCCATCATCTATTATGTTGTTTTTTCTTGCAAAATCAATCCTCTCTTTAGATAAATCATATCCAAAAACTTTTCCTTTAAAACCGCTGCTTTTTAAAGATTTAGCCAAAGAACCACCAATAAGACCAAGTCCTATTATTAGTACACCTTTAAAATCGCCAAACTCTTTTTTCAAAATACTCCCTCTACTTTACTAATAAAAGTGGTATTGGACTTTTTCTCATTATATAAGAAGTAGTGCTTCCAAGTATAAGTTCTTTTACCCTGCTTTCTCCAAAAGCTCCCATAACAGCAAGGTCGTACTTGTCTTTATTCCCCTCTAACAGTACCTCTATTACCTCTTCAGGGTATCCAATAGGAAAGTCCACATCATACTCTGTTTCTAAATAAGTATCTAATAAATCTTTAATATGCTTTCTTCTTTCTACGCTGTCTTCTTCTAAAACTGATACTACATGTATTTTATTTATATTTAAACCTTTGGCCAATGAGTTTGTATATTTAGCTGCGTGTATAGATTTTTCTCTTCCATCGAAAAACAGGATAATACTTTTAATTTCTCTGAAAAAATCAGTTGTAATCATTACAGGACATTTTGAGTTCCGTGCCACCTTTTCTGCAGTAGAACCTAAAAATAACCCAACAATATCCGGATGGTGTCCTTTTTTACCTATTATAATCAAATCATCTGGGTCAGCCATTTCTGTAAGTTCTTTATCAACAATTCCATAAGCCTGAGCTATAGAGCAGTCTCCTCCTTTTTCTCTACATTCTTTTACAAAAGCATCAAGTATAACCTTTGATTTTTCTTCTAAAGCCTCTTTTATCTTTGGAGTTAAATCAGAGTAAGTGGTAAAACCTAAAGCACCTGCAACATCTTCAATAAAAGGACCTTCCAGTAGTCTTATGTCTATAATATGAACACCAATTACAGGTCTTTTCAACTTTTTAGATAACCATATACCATATTCAGCTGCTATTTCTGAGTATTTTGAACCATCAAGACCCACTAATATTCTGTTTATCATTTTCCTCTCCATTTTTATTATTATATTCTTTCCATGATTTTATCACTTCTTTCAAAGCTTCATCAAAGTTATCTTTATCTGTCTCCCATACAACAACTCCAGCCTTAGCTAAGGTCCATCTTGTTTCGAAGTTTTCAGGATGATTTTTAGCAACAACTATATCTATATTCATTTTAGAAACCAGATTACCGATTTCTTTTTCATCATCTTTAACATCTATTTCAAGTGTTTTTTGATACTGAAAGTTCTTACCTATATCCACAACAACAACTTTCGTGGCAGTTTTGAAATCTTTTATTTTTTCACCGTGACTGTCTGTTAAAAACGCAATTCTCAGTCCTTCCTGTCTTATAGGCTCATAATGTATAACAACAGACTCTACATTAGGTATAGCTTTTTTTATTTTTTCTTCAATATCATCTACTATTTTATGGGTTTCTCTAATTCCATAATTGTGAAGTAAAAGCTCCATTTCAACAAATTTATAACTTCCTGCAGAACGGCCTCTTATATTTTTAACATCCACCACAATCGGATATTCATAAACAATACGTCTTATTTTTTCTATGTCTTTTTTGTCTAAAGAAACATCTAACAAGGATTTTATACCGTTGACCAGTATTTCCCATCCAGTATGAATGATAAATAGAGATACAATGGCAGCTGCATACTTATCTATATTGTATCCAAAATACACTCCTACAAGTCCAATTATAACCACTAAAGATGATAAAAAATCTGCCCAGATATGATGAGCATCTGCTTCTAAAGTAGGAGAATTTAACTTTTTAGCAGCCCGTAATTCCACTTGTGAATATACAAAAGTCAAAACCAAGGTAAGAAGCATAACTCCAATCGCGTATTCAATATTCCTTATGGGCTTTTCTTCATGAGAAAAAAAGGCCTCTTTTAAGATTTCATAGGCAGTAAAAAATAAAAATAAAGCTATAACAACAGCAGCGATATTTTCTACTTTATAAAGTCCGTATGGAAACTCTTTAGCCTTGATAGATGATATTTTCACACTTACAAGAGAAATCAACGAAACTATAAGGTCCGAAAGAGAATGTATAGCTTCGGCCATTAGAGCAAGACTTCCTGTGTAAATGGCAAAAATAAATTTGAGTAAAGTTAAAAAACCATTCAGTGCTAACGAACCTAAAGCCCACTTTTCTTTTAAAGACTGATGACTCATTACTTTTTAAATTCCTCTACCAGCTTTACAAATTCGTCAAAAATGTAAAATGAATCATGTGGCCCTGGTGAACTTTCAGGGTGATACTGTATAGAAAATGCCGGCCTGTCTGTTAATTGCATACCTTCAATAGTATTGTCATTCAAATTTATATGAGTTATTTCAACATTAGAAGGGAGAGTATCTGGGTCTGTTGCATAGTTGTGGTTTTGTGCTGTTATTTCAACTTTACCTGTTTTCAAATTCTTAACTGGATGATTACCTCCATGGTGACCAAACTCAAGTTTGTAAGTCTTTCCCCCAATAGCCCATGATAAAATTTGATGACCTAAACATATACCAAATAAAGGGATATCAGTTTT
>CAZEYS010000015.1:0-27944 GCA_964516095.1 uncultured Aquificales bacterium | reverse complement strand
TTCAAAAAATATCAATAGATGCAGGTTTTACCTGTCCAAATAGAGATGGTACAAAGGCATCTGGTGGATGTACATTTTGTAATAATGTTTCTTTTAGTCCATATGCCATGACAAAAGAATCTGTGGAAAATCAAATAAATGATGCAATTTCTTTTTATAAAAGAAGATTTAAAAATGTAAAGGGATTTTTAGCTTACTTTCAGGCTTACACAAATACCTATGCTCCTGTTGAAAAACTCAGAGAAATATACGACAAAGCTATGGAATATGATGAAATTATAGGTATGTCGATAGGAACGCGACCAGATGTTGTACCTGAGGAGGTATTAGACCTTATTGCGACATATGCAGTAGAAAAGCCAGAAATATGGATAGAATACGGTCTTCAAACGGCAAATATAAATACATTAAGAAGTATAAATCGAGCCCATGGAGTAGCAGACTTTGTAGATGCTGTACTTAGGACAAAAAAAAGACCCAATATAAAAGTTTGTGCTCATATGATAGTAGGTCTTCCTGGAGATACCTATGAAGATTACATAGAAACAGCAAAACTCTTTGCATCTTTACCAATAGATGGAGTAAAAATCCATCCACTTCACATAGTAAGACACACAGTAATGGAAAAACAGTATAAAAACGGTGAGATAGAAACTTTAGATTTAAAAGAGTATGCACAAATAGTAGCTGATTTACTGGAAATCCTCCCACAGGACATTATAATTCATAGACTTACAGGAGAAGCTCCTGATGAGGAATTGATAGCACCGGACTGGTGCAGCCCAAGGGAAAAACAAAGAGTTCTTCAAGAAATAGAAAATGCTATTTCTTCCAGAAAAAAACAACTAAAAGTTATAAATATATAATGGCTAAAAAGAAAACCGTATTTGTTTGCTCAGAATGTGGTGCGTCTTTCCCTTCATGGTCAGGTAGGTGTCACAGTTGTGGTACATGGGGCAGCTTAGAAGAAGAAATAGAAAGTAAAGAAAAGAAAACTTTTAAACTGTCCTCCCGAAAAGCCAAACCAGTCCCCTTAACCAAAATCGAAAAAGCATTTGAGTTTCAAAGAATTTCATCAAATATCGAAAATCTGGATGAAGCCCTTGGAGGCGGTTTAGTACAAGGTCAGGTTATTTTAATCTCAGGAGAACCGGGGATTGGAAAATCTACATTACTTTTGCAAATAGCCAATGAAATGGCAAAAACAGGTAAAAAGGTTTTATATGCATCTGGAGAGGAATCAGCAAATCAAATATATTTACGGGGACAGAGAATAAATGCTCTACATGATAATATTTATATCCTTTCAGACACAGATTTTGACAATATAACTGCAGCAATAGAAGATATAAATCCGGACTTTATAATACTTGATTCTGTCCAAACAGTTTATACCTCTGAACTTGAATCGCCGGCAGGTTCTGTTTCACAGGTAAAGTATGTAAGCAGTAAGCTAACAGAAATTGCAAAAACAAAAAATATTCCTGTGGTTTTAATAGGACAGGTTACAAAGGAAGGAAACTTAGCTGGTCCCAAGGTATTAGAACATTTAGTAGATACTGTTGCAAGTTTTGAGGGAGAAAGGGGACATGCCTATAGAGTTTTAAAGATAATAAAAAATAGATTTGGTTCAGCAGGTGAAATAGCAGTTTTCAGTATGACCTCAAAAGGATTAGAACCAGTAAAAGACCCTTCATCATTTTTCCTTATGGAAAAACCAAAGAATAAACCTGGAAGTATAATATTTCCCTTTACGGAAGGTTCTAAACCAGTTCTAATTGAAATACAGGCTCTTGTATCAAAAACTGTGTATGCTGTACCACAGAGAAGGGCACAGGGAATAGATATAAATAGACTTTCAATAATAACAGCTATTTTAGAAAAAGAGCTAAATATCTTTTTAAAAGATAAAGACATATTCGTAAATGTTGTTGGAGGAATAAATATAAAAGAGCCAGCTTCAGACTTACCACTGGCAATAGCCATAATTTCTTCTTTAATGGAAAAGCCTGTACCAGAAAATACTGCTGCATTTGGAGAACTTGGTCTTACCGGAGAAGTAAGGTCTGTTTATTACACAGATTTAAGAGTCAAAGAATGTGAAAAATTTGGAATAAACACTATAATCGTTCCATCTTTAACAGACATTAACAAAAAAAGTTTAAAAAAAATATCCTCTTTAAAGCAGGTAATACCTTTACTTTTCCAAAAAAATGGAGCAAAATAACCATATATAAATATGTCATTTAAAGGGGTAAAGATATGGAAAAAATAAGAGAATGGGATGTTCAAATTGAACTTGTAAAAACAAAGTCTGGAGCATTACTCCATAAGATTAACGTTGGAGAAAACCATTTTTATTTAGAACAAAATCCACTCAAAGATAGTAAATATGGAGTTGCCTATAGAAAGATTAAAGAGATATATCCAGAGTTTTATATGTTCTGGGAAATCAAAAACAACAGATATACAGGAAAACTACTAACAGGTACATTTTTGGAAAAAGAAGCCATTGATACATTTATAAAAGATATCCTCAAAAGTGAAGAGTTTAAATCATTTGAAGATATAAAAGAACCAATTGAATAAAAAAAGATTAGATAAACTATTAACAGATAAAAAACTTGTAGAAAGTAGAGAAAAGGCTGCTGAACTGATAAAGGCTGGCAACATAAAAGTTAACGGAAAGATTATAAAAAAGCCTTCCTATAAAGTAGATGAAAACTCCAAGCTTGAAGTTTTAAAAGAGTTTCCTTATGTCTCCCGAGCTGGCCTGAAATTAGAAAGAGCTTTGCATAAGTTTAATATAAATGTTAAAGACAAAGTATGTTTGGATATTGGAGCATCAACAGGTGGATTTACAGACTGCCTTTTAAAGCACGGTGCAAAAAAGGTTTATGCTGTAGATGTAGGTAAAAATCAGCTTCATGAAACACTAAAGACAAACCCAAAAGTTATATCTTATGAAAAAACAGATGCACGAATTTTAACCCAGAACCATATAAAAGATAAGATAGACATACTGGTTTCTGATGTTTCTTTTATTTCTGTTTTAAAAGTGCTTCCTCCAGTTTTAAAATTCTTAAAAGAAGATTTTGAAGGTGTTATTTTAATAAAACCACAGTTTGAGCTATCTCCAGAAGAAGTAAACAGATCTGTTATTAAAGATAAACAAAAACATATTAAAGCTATAAAAAAAGTTTTAGAAGGTCTAAATAAGCTTGGTATAGGTGTTGTTAATTTAGATTATTCTTATCCTTTTGGAACAGATGGAAATATTGAATTTTTAGCAAATATTAAATTTAAAGATAATAATTTAGATTTCTTAAATATAGAAGAAATTGTTGAAAATGCTCATAGAAAGCTAAAAGAGGAAAAAAATGGAAGTAGTTGATTATAATAAACTTAAAATTTTTAAAACGGTAGCAGATTTAAAAAGTTTTTCAAAGGCTGCAGAAATGTTATTTTTAACGCAGCCTACTGTTACGCTACAGATAAAAAAGCTGGAAAATTATTTGAATGTAACATTATTTGAAAGAACAAAAGATGGAGTAAAGCTCACAAAAGCAGGAGAAGTACTCTACAAACATGCATCAAAAATTTTAGAAGATTATATAGAACTTGAAGAAGATATATCAAAAATATCCTCGAAATTGGATAAAAGTCTATCCATAGGCGTAAGTTCCACAATAGGAGACTACTTTTTACCTAAATATTTAGCACAATTTTTAAACAAGTATCCGGATTTAGAGGCTAACATATTTATAGGAAATTCAAAAGCTGTTGAAGAAGGAGTTTTAGCTAAAAGTTTTCATATAGGTCTGATAGAAGACGAAATAAACTCAAATAAACTTTATACTAAAGAGTTTTACAGTGATGAAATTATCCTTGTGGCTTCAAAAAGATTGGATATTCCTCCAATTATAGATAAAAAAGAGCTAAAAAATTATCCTCTCGTGTTTAGAGAGAAAGGTTCTGGAACAAGGCATATAGTTGAAACTTATCTAAAAAAAGCTGGTGTTAGAGTGGAGCCTCAAATTGAGATATCCAGTAGTAAAGCACTGTTGAATTTTATTGCTTATTCTGATTTTATAGGTTTTATTTCAAAACTGGTTGCTGAAGATATGCTTAAAAGAGGTATTATAAAAGAGGTGAAGATAAATGATTTAAAAATAGAAAGAAAATTCTCATGCATAATGCAAAAGAATATAAGACTTCCAAAAATAGAAAGGGAGTTTCTGAACTTTATACTAAATAGCTCCGCTCTTTAAGATATCATGTATGTGAACTATCCCTATAACTTTGCCATTTTCAACAACTGGCATAACAGTTATATTGTATTTTTCCATTTCTTCAAGAACTTCCAGAACATATTTATCTTTTGTGGTTGTTTTAGGAGAAGTGGTCATTGCCTCTTTTGTTATGCTTTTATCTATGCTTCCTCCTTTATTTATAAATCTTCTCAAATCACCATCTGTTATAATCCCGCTTATCTGCTCATTTTTATCTACTACCACTGCACAACCAAAACCTTTTTTAGACATTTCAATTACAGTTTCTTTTAAAGGTAAGTTTTCTGGAACGATAGGTAATTTTTCTCCTGTATGCATAATTTCACCTACCTTCATAAGCTTCTTTCCTAAAGACCCTCCTGGATGAAAACGGGCAAAGTCTTCGCGGGTAAACCCTCTAATTTTTAATAAAGCAACAGCAATAGCATCTCCTAAAGCTAAAGTTGCCGTAGAGGATGAAGTTGGAGCCAAATTTAAAGGACAAGCTTCCCTTTCTACATTTAGAAAGAGGTGAACATCTGCTTCTTTGGCTAAAGTGGAATTTTTATTGTTTGTAATTGCTATAACTTTGTTACCCCACCTTTTTACAATAGGAATAATAGAAATCAGCTCTGGTGTTTCTCCACTGTTTGATATAGCAATAAGTATATCATCTTTAGATATCATTCCAAGGTCTCCATGTATAGCTTCAGCTGGATGTAAGAAAAAAGATGGTGTTCCAGTAGAAGACAGTGTTGCAGATATTTTCTTACCGATTATTCCTGATTTTCCCATTCCTGTGATTACTACTTTTCCTTTCGTGTTTAGAATAAGTTCAATTGCCTTGTTAAAGTTCTCATCTAAAGCGTTTAACAGGGATTTTAGAGCTTTTATCTCTTGGGAAATAACTTCTTTACCAATTTCCAGGGGAGTTTTTTCCATTTATGATTTTACCTCTTCTGAAAGAAATGTTGTTTTTGTTGCACATCCTCCGCAGCTACTGGAGCAAGCCAGTTTTTTACCAATTCCCAATTTGTCAAGCTCTTCAAATGAAAACTCTGTTAAAATACCATTTTCATCTTCAAAATATATAACTTCCCTTATAAAATCGTAATTTTTTACTGTATAAATTTTTCCATTTATCTCAACTGTAGAACCAATTTCTGGTAAATCTTTTTTTATAGAGTAGTTTTCAATTTCAAAAGAAAGACAGCACATTAACCTTCCACATACTCCAGTGAACTTTGTTGGAGTAGGAGGTAAGTTTTGTTCCTCTAACATTTCAACATTTACTGAACCAAATTTATCTAAAAATAAAGAACAGCAACATTCATTACCGCACATGCCTATAGCACCACTCATCTGAACTCCGTCTCTCACTCCCACCTGCCTCATTTCAATTCTCATTCTTAGTCTTTTTGCCAGTTCTTTTACAAGCTCTCTAAAGTCAACTCTTCCATCTGCAGTATAGTAGAAGATAATTTTATTTCTGTTTAATGGAATATAAGCCTTTAAGAGGTTCATTTTTAAACCTAAGTTTTCAGCAAGATTTTTACATATCTGTAGTGCTTTTTCTGATTCTTCTTCATGTTTATCAAATATCAGAATGTCCCTTTTGTTTGCTTTCCTTAAGAATTTATACCTTTTTTCCTCTTCTACGTCAGGAACTGCATTGCCTACAACCAAAACAAGTTCTTCACCTTTTTCACTTTCTATTACTATAAAATCTCCCTTCTTTATGTTTAATGGTACCTCACTTACGTCTGCAAATTTGTTTGTGTCTAAAAACCTTATGCGAACAGTTTTGAGTTTTTCTTTTATATTAACCATAATTTATTCTCCTTTTTGAGTTAGTGTTTTTCCTTTTAATTCAAAGTACAGCTTTTCAAATGCAAGTTTCTTCTTTACACCTTTTTCAATAGCTTTTCTTATTTCTTTTACTTGCTCTGTATAATCATCATAAAATTCAGGAGAAAATTCACCTTTTAAAACTTTTTTGTTAATAAATATATCTAATATATCAAGTAATTTTAATATCTTTTCATTTTCAAGTTTATCAATAGCATTTGCAAATGTTATTATTCCCTCAGGATGAAAGTTTTCAATTTTCAATAGACTGAATAAATCTTTAGCCAAAGTGTATAATTTTTCATCTTGCAAAACTGTTGACGGTAAACACATGCTTCCTTCAGACAGCACTGCTAATTTCTGGGCTTTTTCTTTGTCAACTCCTTTTAGCTCAAGTATTTGAATTATCTCTTCTTTTGTTAAAGGTGAAAATCTTATTTTCTGGGTTCGTGAAACTATTGTCGGCAAGAGTTTAGACTGACTTTCTGCAATTAGTATTATCATACTTTTATCAGGAGGTTCTTCTAATGTTTTCAAAAGAGCATTTGCACTTTCTACATTCATTTTATCTGCTTCATCTATAATAACTACCTTTCCTTTTTCAGACTTTAGTTTTAAGAACTCTATGATTTCTCTAACTTGGTTTATTTTTATCTGATTATTCTCAGGAGTTATAACTTTTAAATTTGGATGAGGATTAAGTTCTTTTTTTTCATACAGATTACTTATTACATTATTTACAAGTTTACAATCTTCACATTCTCCACAACCAAAACCGTACTTTTTTTCACATAAGAAAGCCCGTGCAGTCTGTAAAGCTACTAATTTTTTACCGATACAACTTTTTCCTTCAAATAAGAAAGTATAAGAGGTAAAATTTCTATCTAAATATTTTCTTATTAAGTTTTTTTCTTTTTCATGGCCTATTACTTTCAACTTTATACACTTTCCAAGATATTTTTTTCTTTTAATATTTCTAAAATCTCTTTAAATATATCGTTGACTGGCTTTGTCCCATCTAAAATATATATTCTATCTTGTTCTTCTTCGGCAATTTTCAAAAAACCTTCTCTAAGTTTACGGTGAAACTCTAAATCTTCACTTTCTATTCTATCTTTTTTATCTCCCATTCTACTTAAAGAAACTTCTACAGGTATATCGATTAAAAATGTTATGTCTGGAGATATATTTTCTGTAGCTATTTTGTTCAAGAATTTTATAAGTTCTATGTCTATTCCTCGAGCATATCCCTGATAAGCAAGGGTAGAATCTATAAATCTATCACAGATAACATAGTATCCTTGCTGTTTTAAGGGTTTTATAACATTATTAACATGTAAATTTCTGTCTGCTTCGTATAAAAATAGTTCAGCCTTAGAAGGGAAAATTTCATCTGTATGGGACAACAAAATTTCCCTTATTTTCTTCCCTGTTTTGGTTCCTCCTGGTTCCCTTGTTAAATAGGATTTTTTACCTCTTTCTAAAAGAAACTGGTGAAGTAACTTTGCTTGCGTAGTTTTTCCTGCTCCTTCTATTCCTTCAAATGTTATAAATAAACCTTCCAACTATAAAACCACCTATGGTATAAATCATAGAATTTAAACTTGTTAACTATATAATTATAAACAAAATATTAGTACATGGAGGAAAAAATGGCAGAAAATAATGCAAATAATCAGGTAAAGATAGATAGAGAAAAAGTTGAAGAAGTATTGGAAAAAATAAGACCAGCTTTAAGATTTGATGGTGGAGATGTTGAATTGGTAGATATAGGAGAAGATGGTACTGTATACGTTAGATTAATGGGAGCTTGTTCGGGATGTGCAATGTCTTTAATGACACTTAAAGGCGGAATTGAACAGAGATTAAAACAGGCTATTCCAGAAGTTAAAGAAGTTGTTGCTGTCAATTTAGACCAGCCAATGTTTTAAAGTATAAAAAAGCTACCCGTCGTGGGTAGCCTTTATATTTTCAAGCAGCCTGTTCATTTTTTTTAATAAATTCTTTTATTTTTACTTCCATTAAATCTTTCAGATACAATTTTCTTCTTTTTAATCTTTCTTCTTCAGCTTCAATCTCTGGGTCTGGAGGATAATGTTTATCTAACTTATGAACTTTCCACTTTAGCTCCTCATGTTCCTCATACCATTCTTTAAACTGAGGGTCTGTCTCAAGTAATTTTGTGATAGCTTCTTCCCTTGTCATGAGGATAAACCTCCAAATAAATAATTGTATTTATAATACTAAGTTCCATGTTGCCAGCTGGCAAGATACTCTTTTTGTTCTGGTGTTAATTGGTCTATTTTTATTCCCATTGCTTCAAGTTTTAATCTGGCAACTTCAAAATCAAGTTCATCAGGGACTTTGTAAACCTTAGGTTCTAATTTGCCTTTGTTTTTAACAAGATATTCTGCTGATAAAGCTTGATTTGCAAATGACATATCCATAACCTGAGCAGGATGTCCTTCAGCTGCTGCAAGGTTAACAAGTCTTCCTTCAGCAAGTATGTATATTTTTCTTCCATCAGATAAAGTATACTCATCAACGTACTCTCTTATTTTTCTTTTTGATACGGCCATCTCTTCAAGTGCTTTTATATTTATTTCAACGTCAAAGTGTCCAGAGTTTGCAACAATACATCCATCTTTCATCGCTTCAAAGTGATGCTTATCTACAACATTTATATTTCCTGTTACAGTAACAATAAAATCTGCCTCTTTTACAGCATCTATCATAGGCATAACTCTATAACCATCCATCCGAGCTTCTAAAGCCTTAAGAGGGTCAACTTCTGTAACAATAACGTCAGCTCCCATTCCTTTTGCTCTCATTGCAACTCCTTTTCCACACCATCCATAACCAGCCACCACAAATGTAGAACCTGCTAAAAGTCTGTTTGTTGCTCTTAAAATTCCATCTATAGTTGACTGTCCAGTTCCATATCTATTGTCAAATAAATGCTTTGTATAAGCGTCATTAACAGCAATAACTGGAAACTTTAGGACACCTTCTTTTTCCATTGCCTTAAATCGTATTACCCCTGTGGTAGTTTCTTCTGTACCACCAATAACATTAGGTATCAAGTCCTGTCTTTCCTGATGGAGAGTTGATATTAAATCTCCGCCATCATCCATTGTGATATTTGGCTTTTTGTCTAAAACAGCATAAAGATGCTTGTAATAAGTATCTCTGTCTTCACCATGTATAGCGAAAGTAGGTATCTGATATTCCTTTACAAGGGCTGCAGCAACATCATCCTGAGTTGACAATGGATTAGAAGCTGTTAGATAGACATCAGCACCGCCAGCTTTTAAAGTAATCATAAGATTTGCAGTTTCGGTGGTAACGTGCAAACAGGCTCCTATTGTTAAACCTTTAAAAGGTTTTTCTTTTTTAAATCTTTCTCTTATACTCCTTAAAACAGGCATATCCTTTTCAGCCCACTGAATTCTTAATTTTCCTTTTTCTGCAAGAGATAAATCTTTTACATCATACTCCATGTATTCTCTCCTTTTTGCTTTTTTATTAATATTAAAGATATTATTACACAGATGGTGAATTTTAAGTTATGTTAAATTATAATTATATAGATATGAAGAGGAGGATAGTTTGAAATCCTTAACATCTAACGAAATTAGGAAAAGTTTTTTAAAGTTTTTTGAAGAAAAAGGGCATCATATAGTTAAATCTTCTTCCATTATTCCAGAAACTGACCCAACACTTTTATTTGTTAATGCTGGGATGGTTCCATTTAAAAATGTGTTTTTAGGATTAGAAAAAAGACCATATAAAAGGGCAGCATCCTGTCAAAAAGTTTTTAGGGTTTCAGGTAAACATAACGATTTAGACAACGTCGGCTATACACCACGACATCATACATTTTTTGAAATGCTTGGAAATTTTTCTTTTGGTGATTACTTTAAAAAGGAAGCCATAGAGTATGCATGGGAATATTTAACTAAGGTTTTAGAAATTCCTGAGGAAAGATTACATGTTTCAGTTTTTATTGAAGATGAAGAGGCCTACAATATCTGGAAAAATCATATAGGTCTTGATGAGAATAAGATACACAAACTTGGAGTGGAAGATAACTTCTGGTCTATGGGGGAAACTGGTCCCTGTGGTCCCTCTTCAGAAATCTACTTTGACAGAGGAGAGGAATTTGGAAATCCTGAATTTGGAAGTGATGAAGATAACAGATATTTAGAAATATGGAATTTAGTATTTATGCAGTACAATAGGGATGAAACTGGTAGGTTAACTCCTCTTCCACATCCAAATATTGATACTGGAATGGGACTTGAAAGAATAGCTTCTGTTTTACAAAATGCACCTTCTAATTATGAAACTGACCTTTTTATGCCTATCATAAGATGGACTCAAGATATATCTGGTAAAAAATACTCTGCAGAAAATCCAGAAAGTATAGAAACAATTTCTATGAGAGTAATTGCAGACCACTTAAGGGCTCTAACTTTTCTTATCTCTGATGGAATTTTACCTGCAAATGAAGGAAGAGGTTATGTTTTAAGAAGAATTCTTAGAAGAGCTTTAAGATATGGACAGGAAATAGGCCTTGATAAACCATTTCTCCATAAAGGTATAGATGTTGTTGTGGATATAATGAAAGAGACATATCCAGAACTTATTGGAAATAAAGAATTTATAAAAGGAATAGTAAAAGCAGAAGAAGAACGCTTTATAAAAACTTTAAAAAGAGGTATGGAGCTTCTATACCAGATTATTGAAAAGGCCAAAAAAGAAGGGAGAAAACATATAACAGGTAAAGAAGTTTTCACTCTTTATGATACTTATGGATTTCCTGTTGATTTAATTGAGGACATTGCAAGGGATAATGACTTTGGAGTAGATATAGCTGAATACTATAAATATTTAGAAGAACAAAGGGAAAGAGCAAGAAAAAGCTGGAAATCACAGGCTAAAGAAGTTAAACCGATTTACATAGACTTAAAAAATAAACTTCCAGAAAACGAGTTTTTAGGTTATGAGCATTTAGAAATAGATGATGCACAAGTTTTATCAATAATTAAAGAAAATAAAGAAGTTGAAACTATACAGGAAGGAGAAGAAGGAGAGATAGTACTTGACAGAACTCCATTTTATCCAGAAAAAGGAGGACAGGTAGGAGATACAGGTATAATAGAAACTGATGGAGCATTATTTCAGGTTTATGATACACAAACACCTGTTGATGGTCTAATAGTTCATAAAGGTAAAGTAATTTACGGCACGTTAAGAAAAGGTGAAGTGGTAGCTGCAAAGGTGGACAAAGAAAAAAGACAGGATACTATGAGACACCATACAGCTACACATCTATTACACGCTGCTTTGAGAAACATACTTGGGGAACATGTAAAACAGGCAGGTTCTCTCGTCTCTCCAGATATACTTAGATTTGACTTTACCCATTTTGATAGTCTAACTGATGAGGAACTTGAAAAAGTTGAAAAACTGGTAAACGAAGAAATAATGAAAAATGAACCTGTGATATGTAGAGAGATGCCCTACGATGAGGCTTTAAAAACTGGAGCAGTTGCCATATTTGATGAAAAATATGGAGATATAGTCAGGGTTATATCTGCAGGTATATCAACAGAACTTTGCGGAGGAACACATGTAAATCGAACAGGAGATATAGGATATTTCAAAATATTATCCGAAAGCTCTGTAGCTTCTGGAACAAGGAGGATTGAAGCTGTAGCAGGAAGAAAAGCCGTAGAAAAATCTTTAAAAGAGCATAATCTTATAAAAGATTTATCCTATATACTAACGGCAAAAGAAGATGAAATTGCAGACAGAGTAAAACAACTTCAAGAAAAATTAAAAGAAACTCAAAGGGAACTTGAAGCTTTAAGAAGAAAAAATATAATAGATAAAATTACCGAAATCCTTCAAGTTGAAGAAATAGATGATTTCAAAATTGCGTATGGTAAACTTGAAAATGTAAAACCAAACGAACTTAGAGATATCGCTGATGTTGCAAAGGCAAAACTTGGTAAAGCTATTGTATTACTGGTATCTGTTGATAAAGAAAAAGGAAAAATAAATATGATTGTTAGTGTCTCAAAAGACCTTACAAATAAGTTCAAAGCTGGTGATATCATAAAAGAAATTGCACCTATAATAGGAGGAAAAGGTGGAGGAAAACCGGACATGGCTCAGGGAGGAGGAACTGACATATCTAAATTAGATAAATTATTTGAAACATTTAAGAATATTTTTAAAAGAGGTTGAAAATGGAGAATTTCGAAAATTTTGAAAATGAGTTTGAAAAACTTTTACAAGAAGAAGCAAAAGTAAATTTTTATTCAAAAGGCCAAATAGTAGAAGGTCAGATTGTAAAATTTCAAGATAAATATGCCTTTGTGGATATTGGACAGAAAACAGAAGCTGTAATAAATAAAGATGAAGTAATATCTTTTCCTGAAGGTGCAAAAGTAAAAGCAGTCTATACAGGCAAAAAAACTCCAGAAGGCTATGTTCTTCTTTCAAGAAAACCCTTAGTCTTTCAGGAAGCTCTTGAAAGAGTTGAAAAAGCCCTTGAAAATAAGGAAAAGATAACTGCAAAGCCTGTTAAAAAATTAGAAAAAGGCTTTATAGTCGATTTAGGAGGCTTAAAAGCATTTCTTCCATACTCTGAAGCAGGTTTAAAACAGGGAGAAGAACTTCCAGAAACATTTGAAGTTTATATTTTGAAACTGGATAAAAGCAGAAAAGTTCCCAATATTGTTGTTTCCAGAAAGCAAGTTTTACAGGAAGAAAGAAAGAAGAAAAAAGAAAAACTCCTATCTGAGCTCAGCGAAGGAATAACAGTTCCTGCTAAAGTTGTAAAAGTACAGGACAACGGTGCAGTTTTATCTATAGGAGACCTGATTTATGGCTTTTTACCTGCATCATTATACTCATGGGACAGAGAAAAAAGTGTAAAAGAGCTTGAAAAAGGACAAGAAATTGAAGTAATAGTAAAATCCATAGACAGGGATAATGAAAAAATCATTCTTTCAAGAAAAGACCTTGAAGAAAACCCATGGGAAAAATTCCCTCACAATGTAGGAGATATTGTAGAAGCTCAGGTAAAAGATATTAAAGATGTAGGTTTAATTGTTAAAGTAGATGGACTGTATGGATTTATACACAAGTCTGAAACTGACCATCTGCATCCTGAAAGGTTTAAATCTAAATTTAAAATTGGGCAAAAGATAAAAGCAAAAATTATTGAACTGGATAAAGATAATCAGAAACTAAAACTCTCTATAAAACAGGCTACTAAAAATCCTTTAGACGAATTTTTAGAAAAATATCCAGAAGGTTCTAAAATTGAAGCTCCAATTAAAGACGTAAAAACTAAAGTTGCGTTCGTAGACCTTGGGGACATTGAGGGTATAGTTCATCTTGAAGATGCAACATGGAACCCAAAAATAAAGAGCATATCACAAGTGTTAAAAGGTAAAACAAAAGAAACGTTTGTGGTTTTAGGAAAAGAGAAAGATAAAATAAAACTTGGAATAAAACAACTTAAAGAAAATCCATGGGAAACATTTTTGAAGAATAAAAAGGTAGGTGATACTGTAAAAGGAAAGGTTGTTAAGCTGATAGATAAAGGGGCATTTGTATCACTGTATGAAGATGTAGAGGGGTTTATACCTGTCAAAGAAATAACACGAGAAAAGATAGAAATACCAAGTGATAAACTGTCTTTAGGGCAGGAAGTAGAAGCAAAAATAATACGCATAAAAGACCATGACATTGTCTTGAGCATTAAACAGCTTGAACTCGATAAAATAAGAGAGGAAAAAAGAAGAAAGAAAGAAGAAGAAGAAAGAAAGCTCAGAGAAAAATTGGAACAGTTAAAACCAAAAGGTGAAGGACTTGCAACTCTGGGAGAGATTATAAAGAAAAAGTTAGAAGAAAAGAAAAAGAAAGAGGAGAAGGATAAATAGTTGATAGTAGATATAGCACTCTTTATTGTAGGGCTGGTATTTATACTTGTGGCTGGTGAGTTATTTACAAATAGTGTTGAAGCAATAGGAGATAAACTTAATTTATCCACAAATTTTACTGGAAGTGTTCTGGCTGCTGTTGGAACAGCAATGCCTGAAACAATACTTCCTATAATAGCTATTTTATTTTTTGCAAAATCAGGTCATGATATAGGTGTAGGAGCCATTCTCGGGGCTCCTTTTATGCTTGCTACTTTAGCATTTCCTATTATTGGGTTAACTATTATACTTGCCTTCCTTCTAAAAAAAAGACCATTAACTATACATATAGAAGAAAACGGACTTAGAAGAGATTTGTCTTTTTTCCTTTTTGCTTATACAGTTGCTTTATTCATAGTTCCTTTTGAAAATAGTGGAGTAAAAATCTTAACAGCTGTATTTTTATTTGCCTTATATGTGTTCTATGTGTACTTAACCCTTACTTCAGAAAGTGATGATATGGAAGAAGTTGAACATCTTTACTTTGCTCCAAAGTCAAAAAACCCCTCTTTATATATAATGATTTTCCAGCTCGTTTCATCTCTTATACTTATGATTGTAGGAGCACATATTTTTGTTAAAGGAATTGAACATATAAGCCTTTCTTTTGGATTTTCTCCTCTTTTATTTTCATTGTTAGTAGCACCAATTGCTACAGAGCTTCCTGAAAAAATAAATAGTGTAATATGGGTATTAAGAGGAAAAGACAGCCTTGCAGTTGGAAATATAAGTGGTGCTATGGTGTTTCAAAGTACTATACCTGTTAGTTTTGGTATTCTGTTTACTCAGTGGGATATTGGTGGCTTAGCTCTTATTTCTGGAATATTTGCAATAGTAGCTGCTTCATTTGTTTTAACTCTTTCATTTGCTGGTAGAAAACTCATTCCTATTGGTCTGTCTTTGGGGATTATATTTTATATAACGTATATAATTATGGTAATTTCAAGTAAAGAATTATCCGCGTAGGAGATGTAATGGATAACAACAAAGACTTAAGACATATACAGGATGAAATAGAAATTTTAAGAAAAAAAGTCAAAGAAGGTAAAAAAGAGTACTTACCTCAGTTAATAAAACTGAGAAGACAATTTAAAAAACTGGCAAAAGAAAGAATTTCTAATATGTCTGCGTGGGAAAAAGTTCAGCTTGCAAGACATCCAAAAAGACCCCACACAATAGACTATATAGAAAATATATTTGATGATTTTATAGAACTACACGGAGATAGAAGATTTGCTGATGATAAATCAATAGTAGCTGGATTTGCTTTCTTTGAAAATACACCAGTCTGTATAATTGGACAGGAAAAAGGGAAAGACACTAAAGAAAAAATAGAAAGGAACTTTGGAATGCCTCATCCAGAAGGATACAGAAAAGCAATAAGAGTTATGAAATTGGCTGAGAAATTCAATAGACCAGTTATAACATTCGTAGATACAGCAGGAGCATATCCCGGAATTGGAGCGGAAGAAAGAGGTCAGTCTCAGGCAATAGCTGAAAGTATAGCTACTATGGCTGATTTAAAGGTTCCTACTATAGCGGTAATAATAGGAGAAGGAGGAAGCGGAGGAGCTTTGGCAATAGCCATAGGTAATAGGGTTTTAATGCTGGAAAATGCAGTTTATTCTGTAATTTCCCCTGAAGGTTGTGCTGCAATACTATACAAAACACGGGAAAAGGCACCTGTTGCTGCAGAAAACCTTAAAATGACAGCAAATGAACTTTTAGAACTTGGTGTTATAGATGAAATAGTTAGAGAACCTCTTGGCGGAGCTCATTTACAACCTAAAAAAATGTATAGATTGTTAAGAAGAGCTTTGAGAAAGAACTTAAAAGAACTCCAAAATTTATCTCCTGAAGAATTAGTCCAGCAAAGAGAACAAAAATTTTACTCAATAGGGCAGTTTTTAGAAAAATGAATGAAATTTTAACAGGTTTTGAAATTATTTTTCTTGTAAGCTTAGTATTTACATCTTTAGCCAGTATAGTGGTTTGGTTTTACAACAGAAAGCTTGTAAAAAGTATAAAAAAGTTGTTTGAAGAAAATTATCCTAAAGAAATATCCATTCAAAACTATAAGGAGATAAATAATATAATATCTCAGGTTTTAGCTAAGTTTGAAGAAAATGAAGACTACTCTAACGAACTGAATAAACTCTTGATAAAGTACAGTTTTAATGTGCAGTTTATAAACAAAATCAAAGAAATTCTTTCAAATTACAAAAGCAAAATTTTACCCTGGAAAAAATATGGAAGATACACTGCCTATTTAGCTTTAATTTCAGGAGCTATTTCTTTCATATTATATTACCTGGTAAGGTAAAAACTTGAAAGTTTTAGTCTGGCAGACAGCTTTTTTAGGTGATTTAATACTGACAACACCTTTGCTGGCTTCTTTAAAGAATATGTATCCTGATGCAAGTATTCATGTGGTAGCAAAACCATTTGCAAAAGAAGTTTTAAAAAACAACCCGAATGTTGATGAAATAATTACCTTTGATAAAAAAAGAGATTCAACACTCCAGTTAATAAAAAAACTAAGAAAAAACAGATATGATATAGCCATATCACCACATCGTTCTCATAGAGCATCTTATTCTCTTTTCCTTGCAAAAATCCCTATAAGGATAGGTTTTGATAAGGCTGGATTTTCCTTTTTATACACAAAGAAAGCAAAACATAGATTTGACGGAACCCACGAAATAGATAGGAACCTTCAACTCTTAAAATTTTTACCAGATTACAGAGAAGATAAACTTAAAAAGTTTCCTGAAATTTACTTAACCAAAGAAGAAGACGATTTTTATAAGAAGTTTTATCTTGATGATAAGGATTATATAGTAATTGCCCCAGGTTCAAAATGGAAGACAAAAAGATGGACTAAAGAAGGATTTATCAGCATTATAAATGAGCTTGGAAAGAAAGAAAATATAGTATTAATAGGAGGCAACGAAGACTTAGAATTTACAAATGAAATAATTAAAGGAGTAAAAACAGACGTTTTAAATCTTGTAGGAAAGACCAGTCTTAGAGAAAGCTTCTCTATTATAAAACACTCAAAAGCTTTAATATCTAACGATTCAGCTCCAGTTCATATGGCTGTGTCTTTTAATACTCCAGTTGTAGATATTTACGGTCCTACAGTACGTGAATTTGGCTTTTATCCATACAGGAATGGAAAAGTGGTAGAAGTAGACCTTCCCTGTAGGCCTTGTGGTCTTCACGGACATGATAAATGTCCTATCAACACCCATGATTGTATGAAAAAAATAACCCCTAATATGGTAATAGAAACTTTCAAAAGCCTGATTTGAACTTTTCTGTTAAAATATCTTTCCGTTTAATTTCAATAACTTTTGGATAAGTATGGGTAATAAAAAAGATGAAAAAAAAGGTTAAATATTTAAATTTTTTAATTTTTTTTGGTTTTTTATTGTTTTCAATAGTTACCTATGCCAGCGAAGATATTTTTAACCTATTAAAAGAATATGAAAAAGCAGAAGCAGAAAAAACAAAAAATGAAACCCTTGGAAAGGTTTTTGTTTTTACCCGCCGAGATTTAGATATACTACAGATTAATACACTTGCAGATTTGCTGAGAAATATACCTATAGGTTATGTATCTCCTAATGCTTTTGGTGTCAATCAATTTGTATACTCAAGACTTTCTCCTTTAGGTATAGTATACGCTATCAGGGTTTACTTTGATGGACATGAGCTAAGCTCAATACACACAAACAGTCCGTTCCTTACTTACGACAACTTTCCATTGGATAATATAGAAAAGGCAGAAGTTTATATATCTTTTTCCCCATCTGAACTATCGGCAGAAAATGGTCTGTTAATTGTAAAACTCTACTCTAAGGACCCCTCTAAAGAAAACGCAAAGGTTTTAAAGGGTATTTTTGATTCAAGAAAAAGTTATTCTTTATCTTACTCTGATGCGGAACAACTTTCTCTGGAAACCAAATACTTTTTACTGGTAAATACCGGTGAGCTAAAATTTTCTAAGCCTTATGTTAAAAATAACAAGCTAAACAGAAACCAGAGTAGAAAACATTTTTATTTCAAGTTTAACTATATAGATACTACTGTTCAGCTTAGTCTTTCAGATGTTAAAAGAGGCATTTGGGGAGGATTTTCGAATGATTTTTCTCCAGACTTTGGAAAAATGCGTTCAACAGATGTATTTTTAGTTTTATCTCAAAAACTTCTAAACGATAAGTCTTTAAAACTTCTGGTTTCTTATGACAGACAGTTTAGAAATTATATTGAGGCGAATTTAGATTATGGTCTTGCATACTCTCCATATATTCTAAAGTATGGATATCCAGTTTATATAAATGAAGATAGGATTTTTACAAAGTATACATTCAATATGGAAAAAATTTTTAAGAAAAAAGATAAAAATCTAAAACTTAACCTTATATATTCCGATTACCAGCAGACTGTTAATCTTAATAAAGGTATATATAAAAGCGGTAAAACTATAATAGACTATGAACCTGATTACGAAGAGTATATGAACTTTTACTCGGTTGTAGCGGCTTACAGTCAAAAGCTGAAAGACAACCTAAAACTTTCCTTAGAAGGAAAACTGTCCTACTTTGATATGGAAGATAACGGAAATTTTAGCACCTTTGATAAAAAGGTAGGTTTTATTTATCACAGGGGTATACACTTTTTTAAAATATTAGTTTCCCAAATAAATATAAATCCTTCCCTTATACTAATGGAATCTGCAAAAAATAAGCTAAAACCTATGAAAAATAGCTATATTCTCTTTGAAGATAGAATAAATCTTAAAAGTTATGGAAAAGTTTCCCTTGTTTTATCATATGCAAGGATAAAAAACCTGCTACGTCCTACAAAAAGTGGGGTTATTAATGACTCTAATATATACCATGGTAGACTTTATTATTTAGATTACACAAAGGATTTTGATTTATTTAATTTTTCCATTGAAGGCTGGATAAACGATGTAGATATTCCAGAATTTTCACCAAAAAGAGGACTTAACGTTAAATTATACGGGGAGAAAGAAAATTTAGATTACTTCATATCTCTTTTATATAGAGCACCTTATAAGGTATTTGGTATTAGTGTTAAAGACACATATGACCTATCTTTAGGAACTGGATACACATTTGAGAATGGTTTTTCTTTAAAGTTAAAGGCTGAAAATATACTTAACAGGTCTATGAAGATAGTGTATTACAGACCTTTTGCAAAAGGTACATATACAAGTATTGATAGAAGATTTTTAATAACCTTGGAAAAGGTGTTCTAAATGAAAAAAACTATTATAATAATCTTAAATGTTGCACTTTTTATAAGTATATCTATGGCAATAGATAAGTCTAAATTATATGAAATCAAGATAATTTCTTATATAGTAAGTTCTACTATTGGCCAGAATAAAAAAGTTTGTCTTTATAATTTTTCAAATTCTGAAGTAGATATATATAGAAAATTTTCTAATTTAAAAATTGTAGATAACTGTAAAAATGCTGATATTATCATTGTAAAGGACTTAGAAAATGCAAAAACCTTTAATAAGCCAGCATTTGCTATTGGCTATTTTACATTTTTAAACTGTATAAACTGTATTGGAGGCTTTTATTGGAAAAAAGGAAGACCCCAGATTATTCTGATAAAAGAAAGACTAAACACTTTTCATATAAAACCTGCATCAAAGCTGGAAAAATTTGTAATACCGGAGAACTTTGTAAATAGATGAATATATACAGTAAGAAACTTATTCTATACTTAGGTAGTGCAATATTAGCAATTTCTTTTCTGTTTTTATTCTTGGTTTTACCTAAGTTTGAAGTAAAAATAAAAGACGAGCTTGTAAATAATATTTCATATGCTTATAAAGGTTTTATTAAAAATATCAATAAAGACTTCATTCAACAGCATAAAATATCATCTTTAAATGATTTAAAAAAGATTAAAAATAGATTGGCTTTAGCACATCATCTTTCTTTAATGAAAAATGATAATATTGAGTATATATTTGCAGTATATAAAGAAGACAATATCTATAAAATTTTGATTGATGTATCAGACACTGATAAATCCAATTTCGATGAAATTTTCTTTCCTACCGAGAAAGAAGAAAAAGCATTAGACAGAATTTATAAAACCAAAAGGGAAGCCATTATCTTCCATGAGGCAGGAGAAACGAAAAAAATAGGAATAACCCTCCTTGAGCCATTAATAATAAATAATAAAGTACAGGCAGTTGTGTTTGTAGATTTCACAGTCCAAACTCTCCTAACTATTAACAAGTTGATAAATATGTTAAAGCTATTCTTAATTTTTGTTATTAGTTTCATTTCTGCTTTAATAATTTTTACAATCTACACAACTTTAAAAGTATTTTACTTTAAGAAAAAAGCCTATATAGATGAGCTTACAGGAGTTTATAACAGAAACTATCTTGAGGAAGTGTTGCCGGAAATTAATCTTCAAAAGTATGTAGTTGCTTTATTTGATATTGATTACTTCAAAAAAATAAATGATACATATGGGCATAAAGCTGGTGATGAAATTTTAAAAAAGTTTGCAAAAATTCTTAAAAATTCTTTCAGAGAGGATGAGGATGTTATTGTTCGCTACGGAGGTGAAGAGTTCTTAGTATTAATAAAAAAAGATAGAAGAAATTCTTTATCTGTATTAAATGCAGTAAAAAGGGCAGTGGACAGGATAAGAAAAGCCATGTTCCCATATGGAAAAGAGGTTCTCAGACTTACAACATCTGTTGGCGTTTTATTAGATACAGAAAAAGAAAAATCTTTATCAGAAGCTATAAAAAAAGCTGACGTTGCACTTTATAAAGCAAAATTAGCAGGAAGAAATAGAATAGAAATATACGAAGAAGAAAATGTGTATTTATCTATTACTAAAATTAACAATTTAATAGAAAAAGGAAACATTCTCTGTCATTATCAGCCTGTAGTAGATTTAAATAATTCAAGAAAAGTTTTATATTTTGAGGCTCTTGTAAGGTTAAAAGATGATGATGGAACTATAATTTATCCAAATTCATTCTTGGAACTTATAAAAAACACTTATCTTTACGCTAAACTTTCAAAAAAAGTATTAGAGTATAATGTAGATATACTAAGAAAATATAAAAATATAAAAGTTAGTGTAAATCTATCGCCTTCAGACTTAATAAATGAAACACTTATTAAGGACGCTATTTCTCTCGAAGAACATATTGTAAAAAGATTAAAGTTTGAAATTTTAGAAACAGAAGAAATAAAAAATTACGACAAGGTTTTAGATAATTTAAAGAGATTAAAAGAAAAAGGCTTTCAAATAAGTATAGATGATTTTGGTAGTGGATATTCTAATTTCAAATATTTGCTCAACCTTGATATAGATTTTATAAAAATAGATGCTAATCTTATTAAGAATATAAACGAAAGTAAAAAGTCGCAGGAACTTGTAAAAGCTATAGTATTATTTGCAAAAAACAACAGTATATCTACAATTGCAGAATTTATAGAGAATGAGAAAATACTGGAAACCGTAAAAAAACTTGGAGTAGAATATGGACAGGGGTATTATTTCAGTAAACCTAAAACGATAGAAGAAATCTTGGAGGAAAAAAAGTGGGATATTTAATGGAAAACTACTCTCGGTTCAATATTTCCTTTGAAAGAGGGGAAGGGGTTTTTCTATACGATGAAAGCGGAAAAAAATATATAGATATGCTTGCTGGAATTGCAGTTAATACGTTAGGATATGCACATCCTGAACTTTCTGAGGTTATATGCAATCAGGCTAAAAAACTCATCCACGTATCAAATTTGTTTAGAATAAAACCTCAAGAAGAAGTGGCAGAGATTTTAGTAAAAAACACTTTTAACGATGGAAAAGTATTTTTCTGTAATAGTGGTGCAGAAAGTAATGAAACAGCTATAAAACTGGCAAGAAAGTATTTTTATGACAGAGGCTACCCTCAAAAGTATGAAATACTAACATTCACAGGGGGTTTTCACGGAAGGACATTAGGTTCGTTAACAGCAACAGCCCAGCCAAAATATCATGAAGGATTTAAACCTCTTCTTCAAGGAATAAGATATGCTGAATTTAACAATGTGGAGAGCCTTTTAGAAAACATAACAGAAAACACAGCAGCTATTATGTTTGAACTTATACAGGGAGAAGGTGGAGTAAATCCAATAGATAAAAACTTTTTAAAAAAAATCGTAGAAATTTCAAAAGAAAAAGATATCCTCATAATAGTTGATGAAGTTCAGACAGGCGTAGGTAGAACAGGTAAACTTTACGCTTATCAGCATTTCAACTTTGTTCCAGATATAATAACCTCAGCAAAAGGTTTAGCAGGAGGGGTTCCAGTTGGAGCAGTAATTGCAAGGTCAGAAATTGCAAAAGCATTTACACCTGGAAGCCACGGCTCAACATTTGGAGGAAATTACCTTGCAATGGTAGCAGCAAAGGTGGTTCTGAAAAACGTACTAAAAGAAGGGTTTTTAAAAGAGGTTGAGGAAAAAGGAAAATATTTACAAGATAAACTAAAAAAAATTGGTTTGAACCCCAGAGGGATAGGTTTAATGATAGGCTGTCCATTACCTGATAATATCGATGCAAAAAAAGTAGTTGAGAGATGTCTTGATAATGGTCTTATATTAGGTATGGCAGGTAAAAATACCTTGCGATTTGTCCCTCCTTTAATTATTAATTATAATGAAATAGATGAAGCTATAAATATATTGGAAAATGTGCTAAAAATGGAGGATATACATAAATGAAAAAAATAATAAAATCATCTATACTGATTTCGACAATTTTTGCAAGTACTTCTTTTGCATTACCAGGAATTGACCTTAAAGCTGGGTTTGGTTATGTAAAGCTTTCACCATCAGGATGGGTAAAATACAAAGGAGACACAGTTGACCTGAAAAAAGACCTTCATTTAGGTGATTCAAAAGATATAAATGCATATCTGCAGGTTGGACTTCCTGTTATTCCTAACATAAAGTTTGAATATCTTCCTACCAAGTATGAAGGAAGTGGAAAAGTATCTAAAAATTTTAAGTTCGGTGATTTTACATTCACAGTTACAGATAAAGCCCATACAAAAATTGATATAAAGCAGTATGATTTGTCTTTATTTTATAACCTTCCAGTTCCATTTATAAAACCAAGACTTGGTCTTGCTGTAAAGTACCTGGATGGTTATATCGATATCAGAACCACCACAAAGCACGAACATGTAAATGTAAATGCTCCTATACCAATGTTATATGCTGGTATTAATGCTGGCATTCCGGGAATTCCATTTGAAATAGATGTAGAAGGAAAAGCAATTGCGTATAAAGGAAACTCATTGATTGATGTTAAAGGAATTGGAATGTTCACACTTGTTGGAATTCCATTTATTGGAAAAGCTTACTTAGGTGCAGGCTATAGATACCAGAAATTAAAACTTGATGATGTAGATGACCTTTATTCAGATGTGAAATTTAAAGGACCTTTTGCTGAAGTAGGAGTTGAATTTTAATTTTAAGGAGAGTGAATGCAGATAACAGAGAAAGAAATAGTAGAGTTTTTAAAAAGTAGAAAAAAACCAGTTTATTTTAAAACGTTGTTAAAAAAACTAGGCATTCCTAAAGAAGAAAAAAAAGCACTTAAGAAACTATTAAAGAAACTACAGAAAAAACGGATAATAAAATATGAAAAAGGAAAATACATTTTGAGAAAAGAAGAAAAAAATGAAAAAGAAGAACTGATAAAAGGAGTTGTGGAAGCCCATCCCAGTGGATATGGATTTTTAATCATAGGAGATGATGTTGAAGATTTATTTATACCTCCTCCTGAAATGAAATACCTTTTCGATGGAGATGTGGTACTTGTAAAACCTATCAAAAAAAAGAAGAAAGATGAGGCAAAAGTTGTAAAAGTATTAGAAAGAGCAGTAAAAGAAGCAGTTGGAATTCTAAAAAAAGACAAAACTGGTTACTACGTTCTACTGGCAGATACTGTTATACCACATAAAATCTATGTACCAAAAAAAGAAGCTCAAAAAATCCCAAAGGGCAGTTATGTAGTTGTTAAGATAGAAACATATCCTGCTCCAAATGTAAGGGCTAAAGGTAAAATAGTAGAAGTTTTAGGTAAAACCAAAAACACAAGAACAGTAGCTGAAATAATAGCTCGAAAATACAGTCTTCCGTTAAAACACTCTGAAGAAGCTATTAAAGAAGCAGAAAACTTACCATCAAGAGTTGTTATATCTAAAAATAGAAGAGATTTAACAAGACAGATATGTTTCACTATAGACCCTGAAAGTGCCAGAGATTTTGATGATGCTGTAGCTATAGAAAAAGAAGGTGAAAATTATAGGCTATATGTACACATTGCCGATGTATCCCATTATGTTAAAGAAGGTTCAGCAATTGATAGAGAAGCTTTTGAGAGGGGAAATACTTACTATTTACCTGAGTATGCCCTTCATATGCTACCAGAGAGATTAGCTTCAGAGCTTTGTAGTCTTAGACCAAACGAAAAAAAATACGCTTTTACCTGTGAAATGCTTATAAACCCACAGGGGCAGGTAATAGATTATGACATATATGAAAGCGTAATAATAAGTAAAGCAAGGCTCACTTATGACCAGGCTTTAGGAATTATTTTAGGAGACCCAGATTTAGAAGAAAAATTCCCTCATGTTGTTCAACCCTTAAAACATATGGAAGAATTGGCAAAAATACTACTTCGTGAACGAGAAAAAAGAGGAAGTATTGATTTTGACCTTCCAGAAAGTAAAATTCTTTTTACAGAAACTGGAGACCCATATGATGTCGTTCCTTATGAAAGGCATTTTGCCCACAGACTTATAGAAGAGTTCATGATTATAGCAAACATCACTGTAGCAAAACATATGGAAAAAACTCAAGAACCATTTATCTATAGAACCCATGAAGAACCAGAAATAGAAAAAGTTATAAAGTTCGTTGAACTTGTATCCGGCTTAGGTTATAAAGTTGAATATCCTAAAGAAGTTACCCCAAAATTTATTCAAAAAATAATAAAAAAGACAACTGGCACACCAGAAGAACATCTTATAAGATTTATGGCACTGCGCACCATGAAGCAGGCTAAATATACAACTGAAAATATAGGACACTTTGGCCTTGCACTTGACACATATACACACTTTACATCTCCAATAAGAAGATATGCAGACTTAGTAGTTCACAGATTACTGAAAAAGTCTATAAAGAAAAAATTTACCAAGAAAGATTTTAAAGTGTTACCAGAAAAACTTAAAGAAGTTGCACAGCAGTGCTCTAAAATGGAAAGAGTCGCTGATGATGCAGAGAGAGACGCACTTGATATCCTGAAACTAAGGTTATTATCTGCTCATATAGGAGAAGAATTTGAAGGTGTTATAACAGGCGTAACATCCTTTGGTTTATTTGTAGAGCTTGAAAGATACATTATAGAAGGGCTTATACCTATTTCATCTTTAGAAGGGTACTATATATACGATGAAAAAAATCACAGACTGGTAAGAGAAGATAATAAAAAATCTTATAGACTTGGAGATAAAGTTAAAGTTAAAATAGAGAAAGTTGATGAAGACTTAAAAAAATTGGATTTGTCTATGGTTGAGAACTGAATATTTCCTCTGTTATTGGACCTTCTGGGGACCTATTTATAAATTGCTGAACCACCGGGTCTTTAGATTGCTTTATCTCTTCTGGAGTTCCAATTGCATATATAACCCCTTTGTGTATAATAGCTATTCTGTCTGCAATACTAAAAGCACTTGCCAGATCATGGGTTACCACAACAGAGGTAATTCCAATATCATTTCTCAACTTTACAATAAGTCTATCAATCACAGCACTCATAACCGGATCCAGCCCTGATGTTGGCTCGTCGTAAAGCACTATTTCAGGATTAGTGGCAATTGCTCTTGCAAGAGATGCTCTTTTTCTCATTCCACCTGATAGCTGGGAAGGATATAGCTCTTCAACACCCTTAAGTCCAACCATAGCGAGCTTTTCTTTTGCTAATTTATAGACTTTGTCTGCTGGCATATCGGTATTTTCCAAATAGTAAAACCCTACATTTTCCCATATTTTTAAACTATCAAATAAAGCCCCTTCCTGAAATAAATATCCCATTCTTTTTCTAAATTCTATTAGTTCTTCCTGAGACAGCTTGGTTATGTCAACGCCATCTACAATAATTTGCCCTGATGTTGGCTTTAATAAACCTATTATATGTTTTATCGTAGTTGATTTACCACTTCCACTTCCTCCCATTAAGACAAAAATTTCTCCTCTATACACGTCAAAGGATACATTTTTTAAAATAAGCCTATCCCCAAATTTTTTCGTTAGGTTTTTTACTATTATATGTTTTTCTTTCATTTTTCTATATAAATTTTATCTCCAATTTTTAAATTAAATTTGTCTTTGGCACTTTCTAAAGGTGATACTATTTCATAAAAACCAAAGCTACCTTTAATCAAATAAAGTTTACCTTTTTCTCCTTCTAAAAATGAATTTATCACTCCTTTTATAGGAGTATTAGCGACACTGGCTTTTTTGAAAGCAGAAGGAAGGGTTTTCAAATTTGTTATAGCATTTCCAAATTTGTCAAACTTTATAATCTGACCTTCTATATAGTTAGAATAATTTATTGGTTCTGGTATTTCTATTTTTTTTATGTTTTTTAACTCTGTTCCAAAACTTTCCACTGGAATACCCAATGATAGATAAGCAGCAACAGGAGCAAATATATCCCTGCCGTGAAAAGTATTAGTGTCAGATGGCAAAAAGAAATCTCTATTTTCTATTTTTATGATTTTCTCTATATTTTCATCCTCTAAAGCTAGACTTATAAGTCCATTATCAGGTGCCACAAACGTGTAATTGTTAGTTCGAACAACAATAGCATTTCTGTTTGTTCCTACTCCAGGGTCAACTACACATAAAAAAATTGTATATTTAGGAAAGTATTTGTATGAGGCACTCAAAATAAGCGCCCCTTCTAAAACATCAAAGGAAGATATTTCATGGGTAATATCAATAATATCCACATTATTGATGCTTTTAATAACCCCTTTAACACTACCTACAAAACCATCTTTCAGGCCAAAATCTGTTAAGAGGGCTATAAGCATCTTATATTACTGTAAGAAGTTTGGTTTTTCCTTTGCATATTTTTCGTTTAGATACTTCAAAAACTCTCTGGTTTTATCATATTCAGGTTTAGAGTAAAGTACAGCCTGTCCATCTATTACAAGTTCATATCCCTTAGATTTAGCCCATTCTTCGACAGCTTTTTTAACAAAATTTGCGAATTTATTAACTGCTTTTTGTTGAAGTCTTTGAATTTCTTGTTGTTTTTGGATAGCTTCTTGTTGCAGTTGTTGCATTGCGAGCTGGTCTTTATTGTTTATTGTAGCTGCTTTAGCCTGAATTTCACTTCTAAGTTCATCAGCCTTTTTTTGGAGTGCGTTTTTCAGGTCAATACCGGCTTTCGATTGGGTAAAAACTTTTTGGGTATCTAAATAAACTATCTTCTCAGCAGCAAAGCTGAAATTCAAAATAAATACTGTAGTAAGAAGGATGGATAGAATTTTTTTCATAACTTTCTCCCTGTTTTTGTTTTATTTTACCATAATGTTGACCTTGAAATTTTCATTCATATTAATATTTTAATTTTACAGTGTAGCCTTCGGGGTTGCCGCCTCTTTAAGAGGAGGAAAGTCCGGACTCCAAAGGGCAGGGAGCTGCCGAAAGGCAGGTGGGGGTGACCTCACGGACAG
>CAZEYS010000014.1:0-28331 GCA_964516095.1 uncultured Aquificales bacterium | reverse complement strand
TAGGTGTTAAAGATTTATAATCAAGCACATCTTGTTGAATATTAAGCTCTTCAGGGAACCACACAGCTTTTTTTTGTTTAGTGTATAATGTTTTAAAAACTGGATATCTAGGGTTTTCTGAAAGTCTTATGTTATCTCTTACTGATGTTTTTCCGATAAATCCCTTAGACATTTTTGAACCTCCTTCATACTATATATAGTGTACTGAGTGTTTTACTATACTATATGTAGTGTTTTTTTTTGTCAAGAATAAAATTGTAAGTTGTTGAAAGAGAAAAAACTTTAACTGTTTTGATTTTTTTATAAAAGTGTTATAGTTAAAATAAATATTAATTTAAGGTAAATTTAACATGGAATATCTATTAATCGTTCTTGCTGGATTTCTTGGGTCTTATCACTGTATAGGTATGTGTGGTTTTATACCTCCTTTAATTCAGTATAGAAGTTGGTTTTTAGGGAACTTGCTTTATAACTTAGGTAGGATTTTTACTTACGGGTTTTTAGGATTTGTTGCTGGATATGTTGGTATGTTTTTTCATTCATTGCAGTTTCAAATACTCCAAAAAACTCTGTCGATAATACTTGGAGTTTTTATGATAGGACTTGGATTACAGATAACCGGTAATTTAAAGGAAAAAGGTGTTCCAGGACTTGATATGATATTCACAACAATTGCAGAAATTTTATCAAAATTTAGAAAAAATCCATTTTTCCTTGGAATGTTTAATGGCTTTTTACCCTGTCCTTTGGTTTATGCTATGCTACTCCAGGCTGTTTTAGAAAAATCACCTATCAAAGGATTTATCATTATGGTTTTATTTGGAATTGGTACTATGCCAGCATTATTTTTATCTAGCAAAATCTTTACAAGGTTATCCCCTATATTTAGAAAAAGACTTGCCAGTTTAAGTGGTATTATAGTTATTTTATTAGGTATCTGGGCTATATTAAGAGCCTTTGGTATAGGGCATCATCATTAAGCAAAAAAGCCCCTTTTAAAGGGGCCATTGTTATAATTAAAGCTGTGGTTTTGGCATATTTGGTGAGGAAGGTGGTAATACTGGTAATTTTAAAGCATTTTCTGGTATTTTACCTGTTAAGCTATCTAAAAACGCTACTATTTTATCAATTTCATCATTGGTTAGCTTAACTCCAAGCTGATATTCTGCCATAATTTTTACTGCTTCTTTTATATCCCATATCTTTCCAGTACTGAAGTATGGATATGTTCTTGTAATATTTCTTAAAATAGGCACTTTAAATACGTGTTTATCCTCTTCCTTATGAGTAACTTTGTATCTTCCAAGGTCTTCTCCCAACAGTGCAGTTGGATAAGGTTTTACAAGACCCATTTTTTGATACATAGTTCCTCCAAGTGCAACACCTTGATGACAGGAAGCACATCCTTTTTCTATAAATAGTCTAAGACCTTCTTTTTCCTTTTTAGTTAAGGCGTTAGTATTTCCTCTTAAAAATTCATCAAATCTGGATGGAGTAACTAATGTTCTTTCAAAAGATGCAATTGCTTTAGCTACATTTTCAAAGTTTACTGGGTTTTTATCATTTGGAAATGCTTTTTTGAACTCATTTACATACTCTTTAATTGTTTTAAGTCTGCTTACTACTAATTCAGGGTTAGGCATTGCCATTTCCACAGGGTTTAAAATAGGACCTTTAGCTTGTTCTTCTAAATCTTTAGCTCTTCCATCCCAGAATTGTGCAAACTGAAATCCTGCATTAAATACTGTTGGAGCATTTCTACCACCTGTTAAAAACTTATGACCTAAAGATGTCTCTATAGCGTCTACACCATACATTGATATATTATGACATGTGTTACAGCTTATCACTCCGCTTAAAGAAAGTCTTGGATCAAAATAAAGTTTTTTTCCAAGCTCTACTTTTTCAGGGGTGGTAGGATTATAAGCTGGAGCAGGTATTTCCTTGGGTAAAGGTTTGAAATAAAGTCTTGCCTTTTTTAACAGGTCTTCATCAGAAGCAAAAGAAGTAGCTGATATACCTACTACTAAAGCTGAAACCAATAGCTTTTTCATTTTTCACCCTCCTTAATAATAATTATTATTAATAATAATCGAAAAGTATAAAAAAATCAAGTAGTTAAATTTAACAATTCTGAAACACCTACTTATTAAAATTTATATTCAAAGAGATTTCTTTGCAATAATACAAATTATTTTTGCTTTTCTGAGTTTTTAAACTCTTCCATTAGTTTTTCTATATATACCTCTTGAATTCTTCGTTTGGTTTTCTTTAAGACTACAGTTTTTATATCCTTATAAGATATTATCTCATTTTCTTTTGGCATTCTTCCCAAGTAGTAAATTATCCATCCTGCGATAGTTTCATAAGGACCATCTGGAAAGTTTACATCAAGTAAACGTTCAACTTCTTTTAGCTCAATTCTTCCATCAACTACTAATTTATTTTGTAGATTTTTCTTTATCATCTTTTTTTCTTTTTTATGGAACTCGTCTTTTATGTCTCCTATGATTTCTTCCAATACATCTTCTAAAGTGATTATTCCCATGGTTGAGCCTCTTTCATCTACAACAACTGCCATATGATCCTTATGGGCTTTAAAACCTTTGAGTACGTTTGGCAGGCTTGTAAATTCAGGTAGGTACCTTATTGGTTTTACATATTTTTTTATACTTTCTCCAATATTTGCCCTTACAAGGTCATGGCTTCGGATTAGACCAACGATATCATCTATCCTTTTTTTATACACCGGTATACGAGAAAAACCTGTTTCCTTTAGTATCTGTACTACGTCTTCTATTTTAGATTCATCTGAGATTGCAACAACATCAGATAGAGGAACAACTATTTCACTTAGTCTTCTTTCTTCGAAGATAAGAACATTAACAATTATCCTTTTTTCTATATCTTCGATACCTTCAGAATTTAGTATAAGAGCATCTAAAAGTTCCTCTCTATTGAGAATGTTTTCCTTTTTTTCTTCTAATCTAAACACTAAGAACACGATTTTAGTAATTAAATTAGCAACTAAAATTAAAGGATAAAGTAGTTTTCTGAAAAATTCTAAAGCTGGAACTATAAAGTAAATAAGTTTTTCAGCATAATGTTGGAAAACACTTTTAGGTATTATTTCTCCAAATAAAAGTGTTAAAACTATTATGCTTTCTGCAAAAACTTCTTCTTTTCCGTGAAGAAAAGGAACATAATGAGAAAGTTGCATAAGAAATTGAACGTATAGGGCAGTTATAGTTACGATACTTAATGTTGTTCCTATTAAAGTTGTTGCTACATATTCATCAAAATGCTCACTTAGCATCTTATATATTTTTTCAGCCTTTTTATCTCCATTTTTTGCCAGATATTTAAGTTTTGTTCTGTTGACGGAAAATAAAGCTATCTCTGAACCTGAAAAAAATGCTTCGAGAACAAGAAAAAATAGAATAGCTATCAGGGAACTTAACATTTATTGACCCTCTTTTATTTTTTTTATTTTTACTGAAATGATTCTATTTTTTTCTACTTTGAGTATTTCAAATAAAAATCCATCATATTCAAAAGTCTCTCCTTCTGAAGGAATTCTTTTTAAGTAGTCAAATATAAATCCAGCAAGGGTATCAAACTCATAGTCTTGAGGAAGTTTAATGCCTATTTTCTCGGCAAGTTCTTCAATATCAATTTTACCTGAGACAATCCACTCATTTTCTCCAACTTGTTTTAAAGTTCCATCTTCCCTTTCATATTCTTCAGGTAAGTCTCCCACAAGAAACTCTACAATATCCTGAAATGTAACAATTCCAACTACTGTACCGTGTTCATCTATAACTATCGCAAAATGATTTTTTGTTCTTTCAAATTCCTCCAAAAGGGAAATTAAAGTTGTAAATTCTGGTATAAAAAAAGCCTTCCGTAAGTGTTTATCTATTATTTCATTTTCTTTACCTTCAAATTTCAAAAAGATAATGTCTTTCACGTATAAAATGCCTATTATATTGTCTAAAGTTTCCTTATACACAGGTATTCGGCTGTAGTCTTTACCTTCTATTTTTTCTATAGTTTCTTTTACAGTTAACCCTCCTTCAATTGCAAATATATCTCTACGGGGAGTCATTATTTCACTTACATATGTATCATCCAGCTCTAAAGCTGCTTCAATAATTTCTTCTTCTTCCTCAGAGAAAAGTCCCTTCTCTTTTCCTGACGAAACAATAACCTTTATATCTTCTTCTGATATCTTATGACTTTCAACTGGTAACTCAAGACCCAGCTTCCTTAAAATTGCTTCGGATACTTTCATTAAAATAAATCTAAAAGGGGTGGCTACTATGTAAAAAAGATAAAATGGTCGTGCTGCAAAAAGGGCATATTTCTCAGGAAAATGACTACCAATAGTTTTAGGGGTTATTTCACCAAAGGTTAAAATAAGAATAGTCATTATTAAAACCCCTATAAAAACGTACTTTTCTCCAAACAGCTTTATAATTGTTGCCGTTGTTATTGCTGAAGCTGTTATATTCACAAGCTCATTTCCTATTAAAAATGTAATAACAAGTTCTTTAGGATGACTTCTAAGCCAATCCGCTATTTTTGCAGATTTATTACCTTTCTGTGCTAATCTCTTTATTTTTAGCCAGTCCATAGAGAAAAATGAAGATTCTATACCTGCAAAAAAAGCAGATACAAGTAAAAGTAAAAATACAGTGGCGAAACTTAACCAGAACTCTTGGTCAAACAAAGTGACAGTAAACCTCCCTGTTATTTATTTTTTTTGTTTTAGGCTTAACTTTACATATTTCGTCAGCAATAGGACAACGATGGTAAAATTCACAGGCTCCTTCCACATCATCCCTATAAATTTCTCTTATACTTTCAAAGTTTTTTCTATGAAAAGGGTCAGGTGGTGGAAGGCTTTCTATCAAAAGTTTTGTATATGGATGGAGTGGATTTTTTAACACATCAGGATTTTTTCCTTTTTCCATTATTCTGCCTCTATAAAGCACCACAACATAATCAGATAACAAACCAATTACATTTAAATCATGGGAGATAAATAAAAAGCTTATATTTTTTTGTTTATTTAATTTTTGTATGAGCTTTATAATCTGAAGTTGTATGGAAACATCTAAAGCAGAAGTCGGCTCATCAGCGACTATAAATTCAGGGTTTAAAACAATAGCTCGAGCAATAGCCACTCTTTGCCGTTGTCCCCCTGATAGTTCCGATGGATATCTATTTAGAAATTTCTCGTCTAATCCACTATCTATTAGTGCCTTAATTACCAGTTTTTCTCTTTTTTCTTTTGGAAAGTTATGAACTATTAAAGGTTCTTCAACTATTTGTTTTATGGTAAATCTCGGATTTAAAGATGTTCTTGGATCTTGGAATATTATGGCTGTTTTTCGCCTAAATTCCTTTTCAGTGATATCATCTATACTCTTGTTTTCAAAGTAGATCTTACCTTCGTCTTTTTTTATAAGTTTTAAAATTAATCTTCCGATTGTAGATTTTCCACTTCCAGATTCCCCAACCAGTCCTACAACCTTTCCAAACGGAATACTAAAAGATACTTTATTAACTGCGTAAAAATATTTTTTATCCAAGAGGGATTTTTTTATTACGTATTTCTTAGTTAAATTTTCTACTTCAACTATATTCCGACTATCGCTTTCCATTAATTATTTAATATTAATATTATTGATAAAAATAATCAGTAATTTTATCATATCTTGAATCTATTTGTAATAGGCATTCTTCTGTCTTTTCCAAAAACTTTTTCTGTAATCTTTATGCCGATAGGAGCCTGTCTTCTTTTATACTCATTTCTATCCACCATTCTTATGACTTTTCTAACAGATTTTTCATCAAATCCATATTTTACAATTTCTTCTAAAGATAAATCCTCTTCTATATACAATCTCAGGATTTCATCTAAAATGTGATAAGGCAGAAGTTCATCTTCGTCTTTTTGGTTAGGTCTTAACTCTGCTGAAGGAGGTTTTTTAAGAACCCTTTCAGGTATTACTGGAGAAATACTATTTCTATACTCAGCAAGTTCATAAACTTTTGTTTTGTAAATGTCTTTTATGACTGCAAACCCTCCAACCATATCTCCATAAAGTGTTGCATACCCAACGCTCATTTCAGATTTATTTCCTGTTGCCAGTACAATCCATCCAAATTTATTAGAAAGTGCCATTAGTAGATTTCCTCTAATCCTTGCCTGCAGATTTTCCTCAGTTGTATCCCAGCTTTTATCTTTAAATACAGGATTTAACATATCAAGATATTTTTCAAAGATATCTTTTATTTCAAATTTAAATGTCTCTATACCAAGATTTTCTGCCAGTTTTTGTGCATCTTCTATACTTTCTTTAGAAGTAAATTGGGATGGCATTAAAACTCCTTTAACGTTTTCTTTTCCAAGAGCATCGACAGCAATAGTTGCAACTAATGAACTATCTATACCTCCACTTAGTCCGATAACTACCTTTTCAAAGCCATTTTTATGTATATAGTCTCTTAATCCGGTAATAAGGGCATTGTATATTTCTTCATTTTCTAACATAGATGGAAAGAGTATCTTTTCTTCTATAATATCTTCATGTGATTTTATTTTGTAGTCCAATTTTATTTCTTTTATGTTTTCCTGTCTTTTATAATTGGCTCTTAAGTTTCTAAGTCTATTATCTTTTAGCTGTTTTCTAAAAGGCATATCAAGGTCTACATCACATATTATTAGCTCTTCTTTAAAGGAAGAACCTCTAACTTCAAATTTACCATCAGGTAAGACTACAAAACTACTTCCATCGAATACAAGCTCATCTTGTCCCCCAATCATATTTACATAGGCAATTGAAACTAAATTATCTTTAGCCCGAACTTTTATCATCTCTTCCCGATACTTTATTTTTCCAACTGTGTAAGGAGATGCATTTATATTTATAATAAGACTTGCACCTTCTATAGCTTGAATATTTATTGGATTTTCTGGATACCATATATCTTCGCATATGGAAACTCCTATCTTATAACCTTCTATATTTAAAAGAACAATCTCATTTCCTTTTTGAAAATATCTCATCTCATCAAATACACTGTAGTTTGGAAGATGATTTTTGTGATAGATGCCTTTTATTTTTTCATCGTGCAATATTGCTGCTGCGTTGTATATGTCTTCTTTTTTGTCTACAAATCCTACTATAGCTATGATATCCTTTGTGTAATTTGCAACTTTTTTTAGAGCTTGTAGATTTTGATTGATAAATTCATCTTTAAACAACAGGTCTTCTGGTGGATAACCTGTTATAGCCAGTTCAGGAAAAGCTATAATATCTACTTTGTCTTTTTTAGCTTTTTCTATATTTTCAATTATTTTTTCTGTATTTTCTTTAATATCTCCGACAGTCGGATTTATTTGAGCAAGTGCAAGTCTTAATTTTTTCACCTTTAAATTTTCTCCAAATAGAAAATATCTTACTTAAAATAATAAAAAAAAATCCCCTCCCCTACAACAGGGAGAGGACTTATAGGTAGGTCCGAGGGGGATATTATTTCCAGCCTTTTAGAACAATTTCTTGAGCTTTTTTATATGGATATTTCTTAACCAGTTCTTTAACAGACAATTTCTGGTCTCCTTCTCTCATAAAGTGTATTAGCACAACAGAAGCCCAGTAATCGTTGGCATATTCTGTACCTTCTAACTGAACAGGAACACCTTTCTTGTTAACTGTGTGACATGCTGCACATGTAACTGGCCCTGCATAACTTCCATCTGGAGAGAATTGTAAGGCTTGTTGGTGAGTAGTCAGGTCAACACTTCTATCATCACCTTCATATCTAACTGGATATGCTCCGTGAGGTGATTCGTGGCAAGACTGACATGCAATTGAACCGTGAGCTTTTGAATATCTGTAAAGAGAATACTTATTAGGCTGATCTATTGGGAAGTACTTTCCACCTTCACTTTCAACAAAAGGAGCTATATGACAGTTAGCACAGTGAGGTTCTGCAGCTGCCAACCACCAGTCTTTTCCAGCAGATGCTGCGTCATAAGGAACTGGTTTTCCTTCTTGTGCATTCCATGGTAATAAAACTTTTTTACCATTTTTTTCAGCTAATTTGACCAGTGTAGCTCCTTTGTGATTAGCCCAGAAAGTGTATATTGGATTATCTCCATTTAATCTTGGGTCAGCCATTTGTTTGAATTTTTTAATGTCTCCATTTGCAAGTACTTTTATAATTTCTTCTATAGATTTATTTCTAAGGGTTTTACCTTCTTGTGTAACAACGTTTTTCAAATCATCGTATTTATACAGTTCTTGGGTTAATTGATTATGACAGTTAGTACATGTTAGTCCTCTAATTTCATCAATAGATTCATCATCCTCATTTTTCATGCTTACGTTTTTAAGATACCATTTTCCTATTTCATTTAAGAAGAATGGAGGTTTAACGTGTGGATTTGAGTGGGCATCTCTTCTTAGGTAACATCCTCCACCTGCTGTTCTTTGATCAGCATCTGCAAATTTGTTATTTCCATTACTGTCCATTATTTGGAATGGATTTGTATCAAAGTCGTTCATGTCAGGGTTTTGCCAGTGAGTTGGGTGACATGCCTGACAAGAAACTGTTCTTCCTGCTTTATCATTCATATCAGCAAGATAAAGTGCATGAACTGAATGTATAGCTTCCGTTAGAGTTGGAGCTTTGACTGCTTTATATCCACTTACGTTTGGTCTTGGTTCTTGGAGGTTTCCAGATATATTATCACCGTGACAGTCTGCACAGTTTACAGGACCAACAGAACCAAGTCTATTTGTTGAAGCATTTGGGTTATAATCCTTTAAAAAGTGGGTTCCATGACGTTTGTCGTGTAGCTCAAGAATATTTATAGAACCTGAAGAGAGCCTTGCCATATACTCAGATATATCTGGATAGTTCTTTTTCCAGTACTGGTATTCTTTGTCAAATAGTTTTATTCCTTCCTGTCTGGCGAGTTTTGCAGCTCTACCATTTCCTGAGTGACATATTGCACAGTTTGGGATATCTACAGGGTTTGTTCCAAAGAACTCTACAATTTTTCCATTTACAGTAATTGGTCTTCCCTTCTTATCATGAAGTTGAACCATTGAGTACTGGTATGGTTGAAATTCTTTTTGCGTAACACTTCTAATTGTCCCTCTTCTTCTACTATCATTAAAAGCAGTTAAAGGAAGTCCAAGTGCATCCCATATATTGGAAGCAGTAAGCTTTAAAGGAACTTGTGGCACTAAAGACTGAACACCTTTCATTGGTTCAGTAAATACTATATTTCCGCCATTATCTCCTGAATAATCCATATAACCACCAGCTAAAGGTTTACCAGAAGGTCCCGCATCTATAGGAATTTGAATTTCTCTTCCTATGTGTAGTCTCTGGGATTTTTTCCAGTTCTTAGGTACTGTTCCTTCTAAGTCTTTATATATAAAAAGATGTGTCCATACGTAGTTTGCCATGTTATCTCCAGGGTCAGACATATCTCCATCACCATTAGTATCTTTACCAACAGACCAGTATCTCATCTTGTTTCCTTCAGAGTAGCTGTTATCTTTCACATAGTAGTACAGTTTAACACCGTCTTCAGGAGTGAGTAATTTTGGCAGTTTACCATTTTCTCCAGACTTTACAGCCTGTGCTTGAATTGAGTTGTAAGGAGGAATTACACAGCAGTAAGAGATATCAAAACCTACACAGTGCATTCCAAGTTCGTAGTTGATAAATATGTTGTAAGGATTTTTAGGCTGGAATGCTTTTACAGTTTTTCTACTGAAAAATCCACCTACTTTTACTTCTGTAGGTTTTAATAGATTTAAAGTGAATGGTGGATTTGGGTCATAAGGTGGCTTTTGTGCATTTGCTGCTGCTGCAAACAAAGCTGTTGAGAGTATACCTACGGATAACTTCCGTAGCCGATGTTTCTTTAGCATTTTAGCTACCCTCCTAAAGGTTTATATTTTTAGTTAGTATTCACTTATAATTTAATATATTATTTATAGACAATACAATAAACATTTAACTATGTCAATATATTTTTTATATTTTTTATATTTAACTTGATAGGTTCAATCTGTCAATGGTTTTATATTCGCCTTGGCTTTTAAAATTGTTTCTTCGTACTCCTTTTGTGGGTCTGAATCGTATACAATTCCTGCTCCAATATATACAAAACATCTATCTTTTTGGAATATAGACTGTCTTATAGCAACACTCATAGTAAAATCAAAGTCTGGTTTTATTAAAAAAGTTGCTCCACAGTAGACATGTCTTTTGTACTCTTCCAGTTCATCTATTATTTCCATAGCCCTTATTTTGGGGGCTCCAGTAACTGAACCTGGTGGAAAGGTGTTATAAATAATATCTTTTAAGGAAGTATTTTTCTTTAATATGGATGTTATGGTGGAACTCATTTGAAAGAGGGTTTCATATTTCTCTATCTCAAATAACCTTTCAACTTTTACAGACTTTTTTCTGGATATTCTTCCAAGGTCATTTCTCATAAGGTCGGTAATCATAAGATTTTCGGCTTTTTCTTTTTCACTTTTAAATAGTTCTTCTTGGAGTTTTTTGTCTTCTTCTTTTGTTTTTCCTCTTGGTCTTGTTCCTTTAATAGGTTTGGTTACCAGTTTATCTTTTTCTTTTTTTAAAAATAGTTCCATACTTGCTGAAATTAAGGAAAAACTTTTATCTTTTATATACATAAGGAAAGGTGTTGGTTGGTAGTTGGCTATTTTAAAAAATATATTTTCAGTATAAAAACTGCCACTGATTTCTATTCTATGGGATAGATTTACTTGATAAATATCCCCACTTTCAATGTATTTTTTTGCCTTTTTTACTATATCGAGAAATTTATTTTTATCAGGGTATGAAATTGAGTACACGTTTCCTACATCTTCTGGTATAAAAGCTTTATCCTTATATGTATATTTTCTGTAGATATTTATATAGATGAGAGGCATATCGATTAAATCTCTGCCGAGTTTCTTTTTGCCTAAAATTAGCTCTTTTAAATCATAAGAAAAAAAGCCTACTGCATATCCTTTTGATTTTTTTACTAATTTTTCTACAATTGGGAGTGGATTTTTTGTTTTTATTTTTTTGTTGTTTATGGTCAAAATATTGCTTTTATATCTTATTTTGATAAAAGGTTTATCAAAGATGAAGAAACCTTCATTGTTAAAAAATCCATCTTTTTTAGAGAAAATAATGACTTTTTCTTTCATTTATCTTTGCAAGAATTAATTTAATATATATAATTATATTGGATAAAAATACTCAGGGTTAAAAATGATAGAAAAAGTCCCAAAAGAGGAATTAAATGCCCTTTTTCACGAAATTTATAAAAAAGGGGATGAACCAGACTTAGTAATAACAGAACAAAATTTAAATGATGCTTTAGTTAATTTTTACGGATATAAATTTTTAAAGTTGTTTAACAGATATTTATCACAAAAGTTTTCCATTCCTATTTTCATAAAAAACTTTAAGGTTGACAAGTATCAAGGGGAACTATCCAAATCTTATATAGGCTACTCTATAGAAGATAAATACAGAGTTTATTTTGATATAGATTATCCAGAAAACTTTGATATAGTATCGTTTGATACTCTATTAGAGATAGTAAAAGGTCTATCAGAGGAATTTATAAATCACTTAAGATTAAAATCATCTTATATTGGTTCTTCTTACACATACTTTTTCACAGAAGAAGTTTTAATATACAGTTACAACCTATATGTAGAAGATAATCCTCTTGTATTAAAAGTATACATTGAGAAAGAGTTCTTAGATGCTGGACTGATTTCCCACTGGATTTTATCCAATCCAGTTTCCGAAGAAAAAAGAAGAATAGAAAAATTAAAAAGCAGGATAAGTGTTTATGCTGATATAGAAAGCGAGCCTATAAAGATAGATATAAGCCAAAACCGTATAAAACTTCCTAACAACCTAAAATTCAGTATAAAAAATGTACAACCTAAGTAAAATCCAGGATTTCTTTAAAGATTTTAAGATAAATAAAGTTAGTTTTGATAATTTAAAAGGAGAGTACTACTATTTAGAAGGAGATAGTTATAAACTCTTAATAAGAAGTGACTTTTTTGCTTTTAATATCTTTTCTAAAGGGTCAAAATGGGGAGAGACTCTCTTTAAAAACTTATTTGGCATACAAAGTAAAAACAGCGATATTATAAATGAAATTGAAAAATTTAGAGGCTATAGTGTCGATATTCAACTGAATGGAGAAGTTTTCAAAAATGCTTTGCTTATTCCTATAAATGAACCAATCGAAAATGAAAAAGAGAAGCAAATTTCAAAAGAAAACAAAAGTCATTTGCCCAGAAAAATAGTCCTCAGAATAGCAAAGAAAAAGGTTCCTTTAGATTTGGTTGAACAGATAGGTGGAGGTTCTCAGATGATATTAAACCATGAAAGTTCAATGGAAGTAGAACTGATTGATATTACAAATGATAAAATTCTTGGAAAAGGAATCTTAAAAAAAGAAATTGATGGTTTTAATTTAGAAATAACTGAGGTTCTATATTGATAGAAATACTGGGTATTTTCCCTTGGATTTTTATTTTTCTCTTACAAAAGACAATACAAAGTAGATTATTCTTAAATTTAAAATTTTCATTTTTTCTATATCTTTCAGCTGCTATTTTAATAAATTTTGATATTGTAGATGAAACTTACGCCTTTTCTTTGATATTTTTGTATCTATTTAGCATATATATCATATTTTTTAAAGGGTACAAAAGTTTAATTGTAGTCAGTTTTATATGGTACATAATTCTAATAGCCCTTTACCTATATCAGATAAAAAACAGTGCTATTCTTGTTCCAATAGCATTACTCACAACTGTTTTACGGCCTTATAAAAACTTTTATGATTTTTTACTATGGATTTTTATCACTGTAGTAAACACGATAATTTACTTTGTATCCAGTACAGATGTTTTCCTGTTTTTCCTGTCTGACTATGTATTTTATTTTATGTACTTATTAGCTTTAGAATACATACAGGAAGCAGAAAGAGAAAAGTTAGAGTACAAAAATTTTGTAGATAGAGCGTTAAATACTGAAGTTCAAAAAAAATTACGTCAATTAGATGAGAACGTGTCCATAAGCTCTAAAAAGTTAAAAGAAATTTTTAAACTGAGTAATTATGCAATCTCAACCACCGACATAAATGCAATGTCTGAAAGAGTTGTAGATGGGTTATTGAGGCTTGGATACACTGGAGCAATGATTTATATAGAGCCAAGAAATATTTTTAAAAAAGTTGGATTTTTTCCTGATTACAACTCCATATATGAGAATTTCAAAAAGAAAAAAACATCTAAAGTACAGATAAATGAAAGAAAAAAATATATTCTTATTCCTTTGAAAGTATCAGATGAAATATTAGGATTTATAGCAGTATATAAAAATGAAGGCGTTTCAACTAAAGAAGTAGAATATCTTATAACTTACGCAAATTCAGTCTCTACAGCAGTTGCAAACATAATTCATTTTGAAGAACTGTTAAAGTTAGAAGAACTTACATATCAAACATTTGAATCGTTAGATATAGGAATTGCTGTTTTAGATAAAAATCTAATCATAAAAATGGCAAACAAACGTTTTCAAAGCATGCTCTACAAAAACACAGGAACATCTATAGAAAGTATTCCCGAATTTCAGTATCTTTCAAAGGATTTAAAATCTGTTTTCGAAAATAAGAAAGTATTTGAAACAACACTATCATCAATAGATAAAAAAGGCTCAGTGTATCGAATAAAAGCTCTTCCATTAAGGAATAATTTACCGGATAAACCATCCAGTTCCTCAGACGAAATTGTAATTCTTATTGAAGATGTAACAGAAAAAGACAAGCTCGAGACACAGATAATACAGGCAGAAAAACTTGCAGTGATAGGTAAGATGGCAGCTACTTTAGCTCATGAAATAAGAAACCCATTAACCGCAATTTCTGCATCTGCCTATAGAATAAAAACAAAAATAAAAATTCCAGATATTGAAGGAATATTAAGTTTAGTAGAAAAAATAGAAACCCATACATACAGAGCCCAAGATATAATAAATAAAATCCTTAACTATTCAAAATTGTCGTATAGGGACCTTGAAATTGTAAACTTGAAAACAATTTTAAACCAGACCCTTGAATTTATATCCCATTCTTTAAAAGGGAAAAATATAAGAATAAAAGCAAACTTAGACAAAGATGTGTTTGTTTATGGAGATAAAAATGCATTACAACAAGCATTTATAAACATAATTATGAATGCTATTGAAGAACTTGAAAACTTAAAAGAAAAAGAGGGTATAATAAAAATATCTCTGGATAAAGACAGCAAATATGCTTTAGTAAAAATACAAGATAATGGCAGAGGTATTCCTGAAGATATTTCAGATAAAATATTTGAACCGTTTTTTACAACAAAAGAAAGGGGAACAGGTTTAGGACTATCTATTGTAAGTAGAATAATAAAAGACCACAAAGGTGAAATTTCTGTAAAAAGAGAAAATGGAACCACCTTTATAGTAAAACTGCCTTTAGCGGAGTAGTTAAAAATGGAAGAAAAAGGAAAAATACTTATAGTAGATGATGAAGAAGATATACTAATCCTTTTTAAAGAGATATTAGAAGATGAAGGATATAGCGTTGATATAGCTAATAATCCAAAAGAAGGACTAAAAAAAGCTCAGGAAAAATTGTACGACCTGATTATATCTGATATGAAAATGCCCCAGATGACAGGGGAAGAATTTTTAGAGGAACTGAGAAAATTTAATTCTGTTACAAGTTTTATAGTTATAACAGCTTATGGGACTATAACTAACGCTGTAGAATGTATAAAAAAAGGAGCTTTTCATTACATAACAAAACCTATAGATTTTAATAAACCGCAGATATGGAAATTGATAGAAGAAGCTGTACAAAAATCTAAAATGCTTCAAGAAAACCAAAAATTAAAAGAGGACTTAACAAAACTAAAAGATAAAATCAGTATTGACTATATCATTACACAAAATGATAGAATGCTATCTTTACTAGATTACATTACCAAAATAGCGCCTTATGATTTTTCCGTACTAATAACAGGAGAAAGTGGAACAGGCAAAGAACTATTTGCAAGGGCAATACATGAACTATCAAACAGAAAAGATAAAATCTTTTTACCTATAAACTGTGCCAATATCTCTCCAGATATAATGGAGGCAGAATTTTTTGGATATGTAAAAGGAGCTTTTACTGGTGCAGATAAAGATAAAAGGGGAATTTTCGAAAACGCTAATGGTGGAACCTTATTTTTGGACGAAATTGGCGAAATTCCTGTGAGTTTGCAACCAAAATTGTTGAGATTTCTCGAAAATAAGGAAGTAAGAAAAGTAGGAGGAAGTGAAACTAAGAAAGTAGATGTTAGAATAATTGCAGCAACAAATAGAAATTTAGAAAAATTAATAGAAGAAGGAAGGTTTAGAGAAGACCTGTACTATAGACTTGCAAACTTTAAAATACATATTCCTCCTTTAAGAGAAAGAAAAGAAGATATTCCATTACTTGTATATCATTTTATTGAAAAGTTCAATAAGAAACTTGGTAAAAATATCAAAGGAATAACTCCAACAGCTTTGGAAATACTTATAAACTATGACTGGCCAGGAAACGTGAGACAGCTTAAAAATACTATAGAACAGGCCGCTGTATTTGCCAGTGATGAAATAGATGTCATACACCTTCCTCAAGAAATTATTAATACCTCAGAGAAAAAATTCTCATTAGAATACAAAAAGGCAAAAGAAAAGTATCAACAAGAATTCATGATAAAGTATTTAAAGATACTTTTAGCTTCCTCCCATGGAAATATTTCTCAAGCTGCAAGGATTGCAAGGATAGAAAGACAATCCCTGCAGAAATTACTCAAAAAGTATAATATAAACCCAGAAAACTTTAGAAAAAAAGATTAATGTTTAAAATGTCTCATTCCAGTAAATATCATTGCAATACCATGCTCATCGGCAGCTTCTATAACCTCTTGATCTCTTATTGAGCCTCCTGGCTGAATAATTGCCTTTATTCCATACTTTGCTGCTTCATCTACACTATCTCTAAAAGGGAAAAACGCTTCTGAAGCTAGGACTGAGCCTTCCAATGGTAGGTTAAATTCTTTAGCTTTTTTTATCGCTGTTTCAAGGCTATCTACCCGTGAAGTTTGACCAGGTCCGATACCTACAGATGCAAGTTCTCTGGCTATTACTACAGAGTTAGATTTTACATGTTTAACAACCTTAAAGGCAAACTTTAAGTCTTCAAGTTCCTGTTGAGTAGGTTTTCTTTTGGTTACCACTTTTAAATCTTCAAATAGTTTTAGGTCTCTGTCCTGAACAAGTAAGCCTCCAGAAATTCTCCGATAGTCTAAACCAACTGGTAATTTATTAAAATTATTTATTCTCACAAGTCTTAGGTTTTTTTTCTTCTGAGTTAAAAAGTCAAAGGCATCTTTTTCAAAGTCAGGTGCAATTATAACTTCCAAAAAGATTTTTGCTATTTCCTCAGCAGTTTCCAAATTTAAGGGTTTGTTAAATGCGACAATTCCACCAAAAGCTGATTTTGGGTCCCTTTTAAGAGCTTCAATATATGCTTCTTTTTGGGTTTTTCTTACAGCAACACCACAAGGATTACTGTGTTTTACTATTACACATACATTATCTTGGCAGTCCAGTTCTTTTACAAGGTTTACAGCTCCCTCAACATCTAAATAATTATTAAAAGACATCTGTTTTCCATGTAAGACTTCACTATCTGCAGTTGAAAGACCGTTTTTTTCTACTGGAGAAATGTATAATGCTCCTTCTTGATGAGGATTTTCTCCGTATCTTAGTATCTCTTTTTTTCTTAGTGGAATAGTGTATTCATCTGGAAACTTTTCATTTATATTTAGCTTATCATTTAAAACATGAGAGATAATACTATCATAGATAGCAGTATGTCTGAATGCCTTTAGTGCCAGTTTTCTTCGTGTTTCTAAAGATGTTTCTCCTTTTTCTTGAAGTTCTTCTATTACTGTATTGTAATCTCGTGGGTCTACTATTATAGTTACAAATTTATGGTTTTTTGCAGAGGCCCTGACCATTGCAGGACCACCAATGTCAATGTTTTCAATAATTTCATCTAAATCTGCACCTTTATTTACCGTTTCTTCAAATGGGTAGAGATTTATAGCCACTATATCTATAGGTTTTATATCATGTTCTTCCAGTTGCTTCATGTAATCTGGATTATCTCTTACGGCAAGAAGACCTCCATGAATTTTAGGGTGCAATGTTTTAACTCTTCCACCCATAATCTCAGGAAAGCCTGTAATTTCAGATACTTCTATAACATCAATACCATTTTCCCTTAATACTTTTGCCGTTCCTGAGGATGATATTATTTCATAACCCAGCTCTTGAAGTTTTTTAGCAAAATCAACTATCCCTTCCTTATTCGAAACAGAAATCAAGGCTCTTTTTTTCAAATCAATAACCTCTTACTTAGATTTAAATCTAAATTTTATCATATTTACTCCTCTTTCTTTTCATCTACTGGAACTGCAGGAGGCATACATAGAACTTCAGCTCTTTTTCTTTCTATCATAAAGTAAAGAACAGGAACAACTACTAATGTTATAAGAGTAGATGCAAACGTTCCAAATATAAGAGAAATAGCAAGACCGTTAAATATTGGGTCAAATATAATTACGAATGCACCTACAATAATTGCTGCTGCAGTAAGTAGTATTGGTCTGGTTCTAACGATACCTGCCTCTAAAAGTGCCTCTTCTACCGAGTAGCCCTCTCTAAGTTTATCTTCAGCAAATTGAACAAGGAGAATAGAGTTTCTGAGAATTATTCCTGCAAGTGCTATAAATCCAATCATAGAAGTGGCTGTAAAGAATGCTCCCAAAAGCCAATGACCAGGAATTATTCCTACAAGTGTAAATAGTATAGGAGACATTATAACAGCTGGCATTCTGAAAGAACCAAACCAACCTACCAGTAATATGTAAAGAGCTACTATAGCAACTGCAAAGGCTATTCCCATATCTCTAAATGTTTCGTAAGTAACCTGCCATTCTCCATCCCATTTAAGATAGTACTTATCTGTAAATTCAGGTTGATGGGTAAGTAATATTTCAAGATTATCTCCTGATGGAGTTTTAATGCTTTTAATCTTATCCCATAAGTCAATTATTGGATATATAGGACTACCTACAGAATCATTCACATTAGCTACAACGTACACAACTGGTTGTAAGTTCTTACGATAAATATCCTTTTTAGTTGTAGTTTTTTCTATTTCTACAACTGATGATAGAGGAACACTTCCATTTTTAGTTGGTATTTTCATAGCAAGTATGTTAGATAAATCACTTTTGTTTTTAGGGTCAAGCTGTACTATTATCTGTGTAGGTTCTATATCTTTTCCTGAATATATTAAGCCAGCATTATACCCAGAAAGGGCTATTCTAACTGTTTTTATTATCATATCATCGTTAAGACCTAATCTATATGCTACGTCTTTCTTGATTTTTAAAGTGTACTGCTTTCTTGGGTAGTTAGAATATATACCTATATCTACAAGTCCTGGTGTTTCTTCAAAGATTTTTTTAACTTTCTGTGCAATTTCAAGTTGATGTTTGTAGTCTGGTCCATATATCTCAGCTACTATTGGAGATAATACTGGTGGTCCTGGAGGAGGTTCTACTACTGCTATATATTTAGCACCATTCTTTTTAGCAATTCTTGCTATATCGTTTCTTATTCTTTCTGCTATTTCATGAGACTGAGCTTTTCTTTCATATTTATCTACAAGATTTATTTTTACCATAGCATAGTAAGGTGCTTTTCTCATGTAGTAGTGTCTGACAAGTCCATTGAAATCAAATGGAGCGGGAACTCCAACATATGCAACATAGTTTTCAACTTCGTTTACTTTTTTTATGTAATCAGTAATCTCTTTTGTTACTTTGTATGTTTCTTCCAATGTTGCATACTCAGGCATATCCAGTACTACAAATAACTCACTTTTGTTATCATAGGGAAGCATTTTAACAAGTACTGCTCTTTTGACAAGTAAAGCTACTGAACCAACTAAAAGTAACCCTAAAAATCCTATAAAAAGCCATCTTTTTAATCTGCTTCTAAAAAGTGGCATGTATATTTTTTCAAAAAGCCAAGCTAAAAATCCTGCTGTTTGTTCTTCTTCTTTTTCCAATACCTCAGGAGATTCATGCTTTTCATCATGTTTTAACCATCTAACGGCAAGGTATGGAGTTAGAATGAACGCAAGTAACATTGAGAAAAACATTGCAACAGAAGCGTTAACAGGTATAGGTCTCATATAAGGTCCCATTAGACCTGTAACAAATGCCATTGGCAATAAAGCTATTATTACAGCAAATGTAGCCAGTATTGTAGGGTTTCCTACTTCATCAGTTGCAACAACAGCTGCATCTTTCATAGGTAACTTTCTCATTGAGAACCATCTATGAATATTCTCTAAAACAACTATAGAGTTATCTACGAGTATACCGATGGAGAATATGAGTGCAAACAGTGTAACCCTGTTTAAAGAGTAACCGTACATTTCACTAAGGAAAAGAGCTATAGCAAGAGTTACAGGTATAGTTACAGCCACAATTAGTGACTCTCTCCATCCAAGAGTTACAGCAATTAAAAGTACAATAGAAAACGTAGCAATAAGTAAGTGCTCTATAAGTTCATTGGCTTTTTCTGTAGCTGTTTTTCCATAGTTTCTGGTTATCTTTACCCCTACGTTATCTGGTATAACAGTTCCCTGCATTAGTTTCAGCTTGTCAAGGACTTCATTGGCAACAACCACTGCATTACTTCCTGTTTTTTTAGCAACAGATATAGTTACAGCATTATACTGTTTAGATAATTCTTCTTTTCCTTCAGCAGCTCCTTCTCCAAAGTACACATAGTTGGTTTTTTCACCTTCTCCTTCAAATATCTTTGCTACATCTTTTAAATATATTGGTTTGTTGTTATAAACAGCTACGACAGTGTTTTTAACATCTTTTATACTCTTATACAGTTTTCCTGTTCTAACGTGATATCTGTAGTTATTTTTTTCTATATCCCCTGAAGGAAGTGCATTATTTTGAAGTTGAAGCATTTTGACAACTTGAGGAAGCATAATGTGATAGGTATTTAGTTTTTGAGGGTCAAACCACACGTTAATTGTTTTTGGTTTTGAACCGATAACATCTGTTTCTGATATATTTTCAAGTTGTTTTATTTGGTCTTCAACATTTACAGCAATTTTTCTAAGTTCATAAGAAGACAATTTATCACTGTATAAGGTTATAGCCAATATAGGAACATCATCTATAGATTTAGGCTGAACTATTGGATCTAACGCCCCTTTAGGCATTTTGTAATAATTGGACATAAGTTTACTGTAAAGCTTAACTAAACTATCCTCTGGGTCAGCACCGACTTTAAATCTTACAGTAACTACTCCCATACCTTCTGTTGCATAAGAGTACACATATTTTACACCGTGGATTTCCCACATTATTTTTTCTAAAGGTTTTATAACCTTTTTATTAATCTCATCTACATTCGCCTCAGGATAAGGTACAGTTATATCTATCATTGGAACAACAATTTGAGGTTCTTCATCTCTTGGAGTTGTTAAAATGGCAAATAAACCAAGTAATAAAGATGCAAGTACCAGTAATGGTGTTAACGGTGAATCTATAAAAGCTTTTGCTATTTTCCCTGCAAGTCTTAACTTGTATTCTTTGTTCATTGCTTACTCCTCTCTAAAGACTTATTCTGCAACCATTACAGGCTTTTTCTGTATTTGAAACTACGATTTTATCACCTACAGATATACCACCTTTAACTTCTACCTTATCTCCGTAAACTTCACCTAAAGACACAGGAACAAGTCTCAAAATACCATCTTCTCCTACAACAAAAACGGAGGTTATGTTATTCTGTCTAACTATTGCAGATAAAGGTATTAAAATTTTTTTAGTCTTTTTTCCTTTTATATAGCTAAATCCATACAGTCCTACAGGTAGGTTTTTATCCAGTGTAGCTTTTATACTAAAACTGTTGTTATGAGGATCTGCATTTTGATTTTTTTCTATAATCTTTCCATTTACATCTTCATTTAAAGCATCTATGTGAATTTTAAGCGTATCTCCAACTTTTATGTATTTTAGATATTTTGCATCTATAAGAGATTGAAACTGACTTTTTTTGTTTCCAATAATAAACGCTGGCATACCTGGAGCAGACATATCTCCAATATCTATCATTTTTTTGATTATATATCCATCAAACGGAGCTCTTATATACGCGTACTTTTCTATAGACTGAAGCTGTTTCATTTTTGCCTTTAGTTGTTTTTCCTTTTCATTGAGCTGTTTTAATTTGGCTTCCACCTGTTCAAGTTGAGCTTTAGCAGCATCATAGTGCATTTTTGCTTCATCTAATTTTTGTTTAGGAACAGCGTTATCAAGATAGAGGTTTTTAACTCTTTCATATGTGATTTTTGCAAACTCAAACTGAGCCTGTGCTGCCTTTTTACCGGCTAATGCTTCTTCTTTACCTGCTTTTAACTCTGCAAGACCAGCCTTTAATTCTTCTTTTTGTGCTAATAAATCTGAATGGTCAACTACTGCTAAAATTTGACCTTTTTTTACAAAATCCCCTTCTCTGACATTAACTTTATAAACTTTCCCCATTAACTTTGTTGAAACTTTGGCAGTATCAGATGAAGTTGTATAGCCATCTATTTTGTATCTTTCATAAACCTCTGTTGGTCTTACTTCCTCTACTTTTAAACCTGAAACGACTTTAGGATTTTCCTGTGCATATCCTGGAGGTATTCTATGTGAGAAAAAGCCTCCAATCCAGAGAATGAAAATTCCTATTGGCAAAACAAAGAAAAATATAAATTTCAATACACTTTTCATTTTTTCCTCCGTTTATATTATTTTTCTTTTATTAATCCTGATTGGTATTTAAGGTCTAATCTTTTGATTTCACATATATAAGCTGTTTTGTTTAAATCAAAGTGAATCTTATCTCTCATGGTTTGGGTATCTATCAAATCTAGCATTGATGCCATACCATTTTGAAAGGTTTTTTCTGTTACTTTTAGGACTTCGTTAGCATATTTTAAGTTTGACTTTTCAGTTTCGTAATTATTAACAGCTGTTATGTAGTTTCTATAAGCTTCGTACACTTTAAACTTTATATATTCCTGGAAACCTTTTATCTGATTTTTGTACTTTAGGTATTCTTGTTTTGCAGATTTGTATCTGTTAATTTTTTGAAATCCATTGAAAATATTCCATGTAAGTCCTATTCCAGCACCCCACCATCTTCCTTCTGGGTCAAATGGGGAGTTTTTTGAATCCATTTCATAAAATGCAAATGCCCCAACAGTCGGTAAAAAGTCTGCTTTTGTTAATTTAATCATGTCTTTGGCTATCTGGACTTTTTTCTTAAGGGCTATTAAATCTTCTCTTGCTTTAACTGCTACATTTTCGTAGTAGTTTACATCCTTATCTGGACTTTCACACTTAAGATTTCCTTCAACATCTATATCCTCTGGTTTTGTTTTTGTATCTCCCATAGCTAAAAGCAAAGCTTTTTTTGCTGTTAGATACTGAGATTTTGCCTGTGTTATTTTGTCTTTCATCCTAAGCATATATATTTGGGCTCTTAATACATCTGCATGGATTAACATTCCATTTTGCTGCATTTTTACAGCTGTTTCGTAATGTTTTTTTGCTGTATTGTAAGCTTCTTGTGCTATTTTAATGGCATTTTTTGCCAGTAAAGCTCCTTTGTATGCTTTTATGACGTTATAAATTGTCTTTTCTTTCACTCTTTTTAGATTATGTTTTTCAGCTAAGAAGTCTTTTTTGTATATGTCCTGTGCAGTAGATATCTTACCTCCTGTGTAAATCGGTACCTGTGCCTGAAGTTTTGTCTGCCAGTTGTTAACTTCTGGGTAAGATGGGCTTTTAAATAAAGGCATACCTAATAATGTATTAAAAGAAGTCATATCTACAAACTTTGATGACTGGTTCATATCAAGTCTTTTTTGATTTAATGTGTTCATCATTGCATATCCAGGATTATTGGTTCTTAAAAAGTTTGCGTAAAGGTCTATTCGAGGCCATCTCATACCTTTAGAGGCTTTATATTTGTATTCTTTAGCTTTAACAGCCTTTTTTGCAGCATTTACTTCAAAATTCTTCTTAAGAGCTATTTTAATAGCATCTTCTTCTGTTATCACTTGTGCTTGCAGCATACTAAAACTCATTAGCAAAAACAATAAAAATATTCTCATATCTTCACCTCTATATTTGCTTTTATTATTAGAATATCCGAATATGTTGGTATGCAAATAATATTATATTCTAATTTCGAAAATTTTTCTAATGATTTTTGTCAGAGAATTATGTTTTCCAGATACTCAGGATCTAATATTTCTATTTTCCCTCTTTCAGTATTAACTATACCTTCTTTTTTCCATCTACTAATTATTCGGATAGCTGTTTCTACCGTAGTTCCAGCCATTTCTGCAATATCCTGTCTGGTAATAGGTGCACTTATAACTATTTTTCCGTTTTCTCTTTTCCCCATCTTTTTTGCAAGGTCTAAAAGTAGACTTGCTATTCTTCCCTCAACCTTTTCTGCAGCAAGGCTTTTTAATCTGTCATAGGCTTCTAAAAGTTTTTTGGATGCGTCACAGGTTATTTTCACAGCTATAGCTGGATATTTTGTCAAAAGCCTGAGAAAATCTGCATTTGATATGTGTAGGACTTTGGTATCTACCAGAGCCTGTGCAGTATATGTACTTTCCGGTTTAGACTCTCCAAGAACAAGCCATCCGAACACTTCTTTAGGTGTTGCAAGTCTAAGTATGACAGTTTTTCCATCTGAGGTTTCTTTAGTTAATTTAACAATTCCATCAACTACTATATATATACCTGGATTATCATCACCTTCAAAGAAAATATAATCTCCTTTTTTATATTCTTCCTCATAAAAATACTTTGCTATATCTTCAAGCTCGCTATCTTTTAGACCTTTAAATAAGTCTACTTGTTTAAGAAATTCAACTTTATCCATTTATTCCTCTCCATTTTTATGGTTTTAATCCTCCTAATCCTCCCAGCATATATTTAAGATATTCATCGGAGAACATAAGTCCAGCACCTATATAAACACCTCTATACTTTCTTACTAATATATCTGATGCTCCAAATTTTACAAAAAATGGATTGTTTTTAAACTTATAAAATATTCCTGTATCCAGTTCTGGCTTATCTGTACCTTCCAGAGAGTATTTTCTGCCGAATTTATACAAATCACTGGTAATTCTAAATCTCTTATTAAACCACCAGTCTAATCCAATATCTGCTGACGACTCCTTAAGTCCAGCCCTTACCCAAAGATTACCACTTTTTGTTTCTGCAAGTATTCTTGCATACTGAGCATCAAATACAACACTGTAACTTCTTTTAGTACGTGTATAAATTGAACCATTTGTTTTTATCTCTTCCACTTCTGTTATAGCACCATTTGAATTGGATAAAATCCCAAAATAAAGGTATCTGTCATAATTGGGAGCTAAAGTTATTGCTGCTCCTGCTTTTGTATCTTTATTTCCTGTATGTTTTTCACCGTACAGGTACACATTTAAATCTGAATCAAGTACAACTTTAAAAGGTTTTGATATGGCTTTGACACCTTCGTTTATGTTATTATACATATCATCCTCATTTACCAGTTTACCCAGTGTTCCTTTTCCTTGGTCAATTTTTGCCAGAATACTGTCAAGTTTAGCTGATGCTGACTTTATCTTCTCTATAGAAGCTTTTATATCTGATCTGTTTTCTTTAAAAGTATTCTTTATCTCGTTAGCTGCTTCATCTATATCATCTAACGTTTTAGGAGCTTTTGTCTGAAGGGCCTTAGCAGTATTTTTTAAACTTACAATAAGTTCTCTGATATCTTCTCTATTTTCACCTGTTATTTTTTCTAAGTTATCTGCAACTTTGTTTATTTTTGCTATTAGCTCTGGCAAACTTTTTCTTAATGATGATGTAATCTTTTCTATATTATCAATTGATTTTTTGATGTTTTCCCTATTCTCAGATACCAGTGTCTTTGTCTCTACAGCGAGCTGATCAATGTCATTTATCAGTTTTTCTAATTTTCCATTTCCTATTGCTTTATTTAGATTGTTCATAAATTTTGATACACTTTCAAAAACGTCTTCTGTAGTTGCAACTTTTTTACTGTATAAGATTATTCCACCTGATGATAACTCTCCTGCATCAGGAGTACCGGGATCTATGTAAACGTATTTATCCCCCATAAGACCAAGCGTTCGTATAGAGACTTTGGCATTTTTATATATTGGGATATCTTTATTCAGCCCTATCTTTATTTTGACCTTGCCGTTTTCTAAAGTTATATCTTCAACTTTCCCTGCTTTTATTCCTTTTATAGATACATCAGCTCCGATTGATAAGCCTGGAGCCTCATTAAAATAGGCATAGTATACCTTTTTGGATTTATTAAAAGCTCCACTATCAAAGGTTATAATTAAGTATCCACCAACAAGTAGTGTTAGAAATATAAATAAACCTACTTTAGCTTGAAGGTTCATAGTTATTTCTCAATAATAGTTTCTTCTACTTTCATACCAAAATGTCTTCCAGCTTCTTCAACATAACCTAAAATTTCATCACCTACTTTCAGGTCTACAACAGATATTAAAGAGCCATCAGCTCCTACTACTCTTATTGTTTCTGCGTTTTGTAAAACAGCAGATAGTTTTTTCCCGTTGTACTCAGCTTCTATTAAAAGCATTGGTCTTCTTTCAACCTTAGCTCTTCCAACATAAACAACTCTACCATTTCCTTCTGTATCATACACCATAACTTCACTGCCAGCCTTTAATTCACATAGATAGACTGTTTTTCCACCAGGAATTCGTGTGTACATGTGTACAGCTCCAGCATTGACTCTAAACGGTCTTGCAGCAACGTATGGAGATTCTTCTGTTTCTGCATGTACAAATATCATCCCTGCTGATGAGTTTCCTACGAGCATTCCTTCACCGCGTTTTAAAAGGGATGTTGTATCAACTGCCACCCTATCTCCCATTCCAACTGGAGTTATGGATGTAACTTTTGCTTTTACTAAAGGTAGTTTTTCTGTGTTTTGTTTTATCACATTTGAAACTCTTTTTATTTCATTGAAATCTTTAGTTTGAAGAACTACACCTTTTACCCCTTTTTCTAATATTCCTATTGCCGTATCAGCTTCTTCTGAATTCTTTACAAGAGAGTATATATTTTCAGATTGGGCAATAAGGTTTTCAAGCGGAATAATTGTCCAGTCGGTAGTTTCAACTATTACCTTTTTGCCAGCTTTTGCTAAGCTTGCTGCTTTTTCCTCATCTTTTTTATTTTCTATCTTTACCCATACAAAGTTATCAGAAAGATTTCCTTCTTTATCTATTGTTATAAACTTAACCCTGCCAAGTTTTCTGGCTTCCTCTTCTTTTTCTTTAGGAATAATTATCGCATCTACACCTGATTCTATAGCTGTTGTTATGATAGTTTTATCGTAATTTCTTGCATCGACTACAAACTCTTTCATCTTTTCCCCTTTTTTTTAGAATATTCTAAATTAATAATATCATATTAACTGTCTTTTCTAAATATGACTAAAATTACACTTGAAAAAAGAAATTTCTTTTTATAAATAGCTTTAAAGTTTTTTTTACTAAATAGATTTTCTAATTCTTCTAAATTTTTAGCCTTTTCCATACTGTTAAGAAAATAGTTATACTCTTCTTCAGAAAATATTAGTTTTCCAACTGGTTTAAATAGCCTTTTAAACAAAAAAACCAGTAATTTAGAGTGGCCTAAATCTAAAATTGAAACAGTCCCTCCGTTTTTTACAATTCGACTTAACTGGTTTATCTGATTTTCTGAGTTTAAATGCCTAAATGTTAAAGAGTAAAAAACATTATCTATTACATTTTCTTTAACAGGTAAGTTTTCAGCATTTGCTCTTATGAAACATGCTTCTGGAGTTTTCTTTTTAGCTACTTTAAGCATATTTTCAGATATATCTACACCTATAAGGGTTGTTTTTTTTAATTTACTTATTTTCTTTAGAAGTTCACCTGTACCTGTACCAATTTCAAGTACATTATCCTTGAGGGGAGTATTCTTTATCAGCTTATTTTGTAGCCAGTTAATAAATCCTAAAGTAGTAAAGTTTAAGAAAAAATCATATCCCTTTGCTGCAGAATTAAAGATTTTTTGAGCTACTCTATGGTCAGACATTTTAGCTAAGCCTTTTTCCAGACAGTTCCAACTGGTGTATCTTCTAAGATTATTCCTTTGTCTTTTAAGGTATCTCTTATATAATCTGCAAGTTCAAAGTTCTTATCTTTCCTTGCCTTGTTTCTTATCTCAATCAGCATATTAATAAGTTCCTCATCCACATTTTTTTCTGATTTTCTAATTTCGTGTTCTGGAAGTTCTATACAGGGCTTAAGACTATCGAAAAATCCAAAAATGTCTTTTGTGATATTGTAGATAGTATCTGCAGCTTCTTTATAAGAAGCGAGGGCTTTTTTAGATATACCTCCTTCTTTAACAGCTTTATCTTTAAAGATATTCATTTCTCTAACCAGACTGTAAATAGCAGCTAAAGCTTCAGGTGTATTAAAATCATTGCTCATTGCTCTATAAAATTCTTGCTGTGTCTTTGCTGTTTTTTCGTATAAAGTCTCTTCAAAATCCGGGTTTTCTGGTAATTTTTCTAAAATTTCATATTCTTTTATCGCATTTTTTAATCTTTCATAGGCTTTTTTTGTTTCTTCTAACTTATCCCAGGAAAAATCCAAAGGACTTCTGTAGTGAACTGATAGTACCAGTAGTCTTAGTACATCTGGGTTATACTTTTCGTATATTTCTTTCAATGTTATATAATTACCTAAAGATTTGGACATCTTTTGACCATTTACTGTAACAAGCCCATTGTGTATCCAGTATTTTGCAAAAGGTTTCTCTGATAAAGCTTCTGCCTGGGCAAGCTCATTTTCATGGTGAGGGAATGTTAAGTCGAGACCACCACCGTGTATATCGATAGTCTGGCCTAAATGTTTAAATATCATAGCTGTACATTCTGTATGCCAGCCTGGTCTTCCTTTTCCCCATGGA